>JAZONI010000110.1:0-14940 GCA_045654445.1 Bacteroidaceae bacterium
ATGATTACGAGCACGAAGGCTTCGATGATGGTATCCTTCACCTCAGAGATAGAGGCGCGAATGAATCGGGTATTGTCGAAGCTGTACTTATAGTTGACATCTTCAGGAAGATCCTTACGCATGATTTCCATACGCTCATACACCTCATCGGCAATATTGATGTGGTTAGCACCGGGCTGGGGCACTACAACCACACCCACCATGGGTACACCATTCATCTTCATGTAACTCTTGATGTCGCGGGCACTAAGCTCAGCACGACCAATGTCACTGAAACGCACGATACGACCGTCCTGTTCCTTTACAACGAGATTGTTGAACTCATCGGTCGTATGCATCAAACCGAGCGTACGGATAGAGAGCTCCACGGTGTTACCTTCAATACTTCCCGAAGGCAACTCCACGTTCTCCTTGTCGAGCGCATTCTTTACGTCCATGGGGGTGATGCCGTAACCGGACATCTTCACGGGGTCGAGCCAAAGACGCATACAATACTTCTTCTCACCCCAGATATTCACGGCACTCACCTCGGGGATAGTCTGGAACTGCTCCTTCACGGTAAGGTCGGCAATCTCGCTGAGCTCAAGCAACGAGCGCTTGTCGCTCTGGATGGCCACCATAAGGATGGGTGTCGCATCGGCATCGGCCTTCGAGACGGTGGGAGGGTCACAGTCGCGAGGGAGGAAGCGCTGGGCACGCGACACCTTGTCGCGCACGTCATTAGCTGCAGTCTCAAGGTCTACCGAGAGTTCAAACTCTACGGTGATGTTACAAGAGCCCTGCTGGCTCACACTGGTGAGCGAGCGGATACCGGGGATACCATTGATATTCTGCTCCAGCGGCTCAGTAATCTGGTTCTCTATGACATCGGCATTGGCACCAGGATAGGAGCACGACACCGAGATAATGGGGTTATCCACCGAGGGATATTCGCGCACGCCAAGGTTCATATAACCAATCGCACCGAAGAGCACGATGATGAGCGTAAACACGGTGGCCAGCACCGGGCGGCGTATACTTAGTTCTGATATATTCATAGCTTTACTCTGCTATTTACAATTTTACAATTAACTATTTACTATTGATGTACCATTGTATTATTTTACTATTTAGTCTTCGCGGTTAGCAATTAGCCAAATTGTAAATAAATTGTACATTGTAAATAGTGAAATGGTAAATTAAAATCGATTTTCAATTTACTTCACTTCATCAAGCACCACCTTCTGCCCTTCGCGCAACTGCATGGTACCGGTGGTGATGACGGTATCGCCCACTTCGAGGCCTTGCACTACCTGTACGAGTGCTTCATTGCGGATACCCTTGGTGATGATGACTGACTCGGCACGGCCATTCTTGTAGAGGAATACCTTGTCGTGGCCCATCTCTGAGATGATCGCTTGGCTCGGTACGGCAATGGCATCGGGATATTCGCGAGTGAGGAGGTTTACATTCACATAACGACCGGGGAAGAGCGCACCATCGGTATTGTCATAGAGTGCACGCACGGTGAAGGTACGTGTATCCATGTCGACACGAGAGTCGGTGGCATACACCTTTGCGGCACGTTCCTCGAGGTCACCCTCCACTGTGAAGTTCAGGCGAGCACCTGCCTTGAGCACACCCGAGTAGCGCTCGGGCACCGAGAACTCGATCTTCAAGGGATTCATCTTTGTCAATTTCACGATAGGTGTCGTGGGCGACACATAGGCTCCGAGGCTCACCTCACGGAGACCGAGTACACCGTCGAACGGAGCACGCAACTCGCGCTGGGCAATGTTGGCCTTCACGCGGTCAATCTCGGCATGCAACCCGGCAAGGTTGGCCTGTGCCTCCTGAAAAGCCTCTTCACTGACTGCCTCCTTCTCGAGCAAGGCGTTCTGACGATACATGCGGTCTTGGAAGAGTTTCAACTGTGCCTCCTGCTTGCGTAGTTCGGCCTGTTGTGGCTCGTCGTTGATTTTAGCCAGCAACTCACCCTTACGGACATAGGCACCCTCCTGGAAGAGAATCTCAGTCACCTTACCCGAGGTCTCGAAAGCCAAGCTTACCTCCTCATCGGGCATCACATTACCACTCACAAAGAGTTCGTCGGCGAGCACCACCTTGTCGAGCACCACCGCCTGCACATTGAGTGCACGATTTTGTTTCGGAGCCTGTGGCTGCTTCACCACTTCGTCCTTCAAGTCCTCGTTCACACGAGGCATGAATGTGCGCACGCCTAGCACTGCGGCCAAGCCCACACCCACGACGCCCACGAGCGTCCATTTCAACGTTTTGTTCATCATGTTTTGTATGTGTTATTTTGTGTGTGTTTAATTCTATTAAAAATAGACCGTAAAATTACAAAAAAGTTTAATTTTGAACAATTTTTTAGGGGCAAGTTACCAATATCCCACTCACAAAGGGTAAAGCAGCGACTAAGATATCCTAAAAATGACAATAGGAGATAAGACCTGATGTTCTTTATCTCCTACTAGACATACTTGCAATATGTTAAACGAAACCTACCGAACTGATGGATGATAGTGTTCGGATATTCCTTTAATACATTTCCAACACGATATTCTTCTCTACAGCCATGCGACGCATGCCAAGCAGTGCATAACGCATGCGGCCCAAAGCGGTATTGATGCTCACGCCCGTGATTTCGGCTATCTCCTTAAAACTAAGGTCTTGATAGAAACGCATATACACTACTTCGCGTTGATTCTGTGGCAATGCATCGATAAGACGTCGCACATCAACCAGTGTCTGCTCGTTGATCATCTGTACCTCTACATTATCGTCACAAAGTTCGACATCATTCAAGAGGTCTACCTCGCATTCATCATTTGAAATTGTATTCTCGTTGCGTTCTTGACGGAATGAATCAATGATAAGGTTGTGTGCAATACGTGTAATCCATGCGCCAAAGCGACCGTCAGAGGTGTATCGGCGTTGCTGAAGCGTCACAATAGCCTTTACAAAGGTCTCTTGGAAGAGATCTTCTGCCAACTCCTGATTGCGTACGGTAAAAAGTATATAGTTATAAAGTTTACCCTGATAACGGGCTAACAACTCATCGAACGCTCTATCGTCACCTTCCTGATAACGGGCCACCAACTTATCGTCGGTCAACTCATTCAAGTTTCTCATTACTGCTTACTATTATGTTTGTTTTAGAGTAAGAGTGTTCCGATAGGCTATACGTTTTTATTGTTAATATTATTTTTTTCGTTGGCAAAGGAAAGCATAATTTTGCTATCGTGCAACATTTTTTCTTTTTTTTGCACAATTTACCCCTCTTTTTTTCGTTATCAGCACATTTTGCTTCCCTCGGCAAGGCGAAAACCTCGCAAAAAGTCCTCTACGCCCATACGTTTCTTTCCTGCCAGTTGCAGGGTATGTAGGGCCAGCAAACCTTCCGACGTGGCCACATGCAAGTAGTTCTTTCCATCCGTCTTGATGGCACCACATTCCATACCTGCGCTGCACTTTTCGACAATACTTGCTTCATACACCTTTACCACCATCTCCGTACCATCGGGAGCCACGAGCATGGTCCAAGCCGCCGGATAAGGTGACAATCCGCGAATGAAGTCGTATACTTTCTTTGCCGGTCTCGCCCACTCTATGCGACAGGTATCCTTGAAGATCTTCGGTGCGGGACGCAGTTCCTCGGTAATCATCTGTTCCTGTGGTGTAGCCTCAGCCGTACCATCAATAATGGCATCGACGGTGTCACACACCACGCCTCCGCCAAGCAACATGAGCCGGTCATGCACATCCCCCACACAATCAGTTTCGCTGATAGGCACGCGCACTTGTCGTATTACCGCTCCTGTATCTATTTCGTGCTTCAGGAAGAAGGTTGTCACTCCAGTCTCCTTGTCACCATTGATGACCGCCCAATTGATAGGTGCAGCACCTCTATATTGTGGCAATAGCGAAGCATGCAAGTTAAAAGTGCCCAATCGAGGCATTGCCCACACCACCTCGGGCAACATACGGAAGGCTACGACAATCTGCAAGTCGGCCTGTAGCGACCTCAACTCCTCAATGAAGGTTTCATCCTTTAGGCGTTCGGGTTGCAACACACGCAATCCCTTCTCTACGGCATACTGCTTCACTGGTGTAGGCTGTAACACACTACCGTGTCTCCCCACAGGTTTGTCAGGACCTGTCACTACGCCCACCACATTGTATCCCCCTTCCACGAGGCAACGAAGGCTCTCCACGGCAAAATCGGGAGTACCCATATATACGATTCTCAGACTCTTCTTTGTCAATACGGTATCTTGTGTCATATCTTTCGATTATAATGTACTACTTATGCAATATATGATAGATGAGTTCGCGTAGTAACCCCTTCTCGGTAGCATTGGCTCCATATCCTTTTACCATGGCATCATACTTGCGTATGTCACTGATGATATACATAACCTTCCAGGCATTGTAGTAAGGCATAGCGGTCTGATACTCTCTTGCCTGCCACGAGTTGCGCAGGTCCAGATAGGCAGCTATTCCACTTTCCGACTTGTCCGGGGCATAGTAGGCCATCATCAGGTTGGCATAGAAGTTAAAGAGCATAGGCAATACCATCGTCATCGGGAACATCTTCTTGTTGTCCTCCATATATTGGGCGATAACATTGGCTTTTACCACATCTTTCACCATGAGGGCATTCTTCAACTCAAACACGTTGTAGTCCTTACTGATGCCCACACAATTCTCCACGAGTTGCGGTGTGATGGGTTCGTCATTTTTAGGTTTGGCAATGATGAGTTTATCCAGTTCGCTTGCCAATCGGTTCAGGTCTGCTCCTATACACTCGGCCATCATACTTGCGGCCTTCACCTCTATGGCCGTTCCCTTCCCCTGCACATAGTTGCTGATAAAGGAAGGTAGCAAGCCCTCTTTGAGTTTCTTCGATTCAAACAGGCATCCTTTCTTCTCTATCTCTACGGCGACCTTCTTGCGTCGATCCAGCGTGCCGTGTTTATGGCAGAATACCAGCACCGTCGTTGACTGGGGTTTCTGCAGATAGTATACCAGTTCATCCATGCCTTTCAACATCTGCGCCTCCTTCACAATGATTACCTGATGCTCGGCCATCATCGGGTAGCGTCTAGCAGCAGATACGATGCCGGCCATGTCGGTATCTTGGCCATAGATGACCATTTGGTTAAAGCCACGCTCCTCCTCGGTGAGCACATGCTCGGATATATAATCCGACAGGCGGTCTATGTAGTAAGACTCTTCCCCCATCAGATAATACACGGGGGCAAACTGACGGGAGTTGATACTCTTTATGATGCTATCGTAAGTTACCTCTTTATTTGCCATAAGTTTCAATATGTGCCTGTCCCATGTACAGACACGCAAAGTTACCTCTTTTAACGGATATAATAAAAAGAAACACCTCTTTTTTTAACTAGTGCCGGTTGTCTGCCTGTTACAACTCAAACACTTCTCTCCTCACATTGCCGCGAAGGTCTGTCACCTCCACCTCTACCTCATGTTTGCCGGGGCCTATACCTTCGGACTTGAGGTCACAGGTGAGACGTGCCGTCTTGCTACTATATTTGAACAACACCCACCTGCCGTCAATCCTACCTCGGTAACTGCGTATGCCTGTCTCGCCATCGGCAATGCGTATCACCACACTACCCTGTCTCTTCCATGCCGCGTTATTGACAGGCACGATCTTGGGAGCTATCGTATCTGCACATACCGTATAGGTCGCCAGTTCGGTGATGTTAGCCGTGATGCGTCCATAGTTATATGTACCCCCGACATAGGCCCGTCGGTTTTCCTCTACACGTGCCACATATAGCTTCGACACGTCCACCCCCGGCTTGGGCAACACGGGCAATGTCAGCTCTGCCGAGCGTCGCAGGGGCACACGCCTCTCCGTCAGCTTGTACATGTCAGTATGGTCGACACTCGATGGAGTCACCTCATAGTCAAGTTCTACATCCTCGAAAAGTTCCCCTTCAGGTATCCATAGTTCAAAGCCATTGGCGTAGAATCGGTTGGCACGCGAAGCCTCCAGACGATAGAAGTAGTTGGGCATCCATTGGGGAAGCGCCATTCTCTCTCCCCGTATCACGAAGCGATAGGTTGCCGTATTTCCATACAGGTCCTCCAACTCATAGCGTAAGTGATAGTCGCGCTCCTCGTCGATGGTCACCCACCCTCTATCATCCCCGGCATGCAGCATGCGCAGGTCGTTATGCTCGGCAATGGCCGATCGCATATACCATCGTCCAGTGCTACGTTGCTCGGCGTAATCGGTCCATGAGTTGATGAGCCTATCTTCCGAAAACGAGAAACGATTCACGTTACTATGGCTCACCAGACAATCATCGACATAGAGGCGCACATAGCGCACGCCATAGTTATTCGTCGTGCCATCCATATGGTCGTTGGCCGAGATGGCCACCCCAATGCGTCCCCAGGCCGTCAGAGAACAGGTTTTTGAGGATTGTATGTTGACGATTATTTTCCCATCCTTTTCCACAACGCCCTTCTGTGAAGGAGCAGTGCTCCTCACCCTGCCCTTCTCCTCGGCTCCATATACCATAATATGTGTGGCTCGCGGGGCAATATTATCCACGATCTTGTCCTTATAGAAAGGTAGTGGGTCTACAGGCTCATTCGTGTCGGTCGTACGTATCTCCATGTGTAAATGCGGTCCGAACGAATATCCCGTATTACCGGCATAGGCTACCGTTTCGCCCTGACACACGCGGAACTCTTCGGGGCCAAACTCCAGTGTCACCACAAACGACTGCTCGGCATATTGTTTCTCACGTACCCGACGAGCGATTTCTGGGAGGAAACGGTCGAGATGTCCGTGCACCGATGTATAGCCATTGTCATGAGTGATATATAGCGCATTGCCATAGCCACCGGGGGTCACCGTCACCTTGGAGATATAACCGTCGGCAATGGCCATGAGCGGTTTGCCCGTAACCCCCTGCGTCTTAAAGTCGAGTCCGCCATGGAAATGATTCGAGCGCAACTCACCGAAGTTCCCGCTCAGCAATAGTGGAAAATCAAAAGGAACGCCAAATTGCGGTTCGGCCACTTGTGCTTTCAGCGGCATCATGGCACACAGCAGCACAAATACATGAAATAAATTCTTCGTTCTCATACCTAATACAAAGATAGTGCAAGTCGTCAGAAAATGCAAATCTTAAGGCAATAATATAACGTGAATTCGATATAAGATTCCCTTTAGAGATTGTCCACCTAAATTAGCTAAATTAGGGGGACGAGTGTAACGAAGTGAAGCGGAGGGGGGATTTTTCTTGCAAATAACCGTACCACCTCCCCCTCTACGAGGGGAAAGGCCTTCGGCACTCCTTTATGCCGATAAACCGGCAGCCGTCGCTACCGACGCTATCACACCGCGTCGGCCTCCTACCCTAGGAGGAGAATCTAAGCAACTTTTGCTTATATCGAACTCACGTTAATATAGCTGTTGTCCATGCCCAAGTATTCTCCCCCCTTAGGGGCGCGGAGCGAAGCGGAGGGGAGAATATGAATCCGTGTAATCAGAGCAATCTGTGGTTGGGAAGATCAATTCCGGAATCGGGCAATGAGCCGACGAATGAAATCGGTATGACGTTGTAGAAAACGTAGCGAGAAAATGCCGGAAAGGAGGAGACAGAGTGTACCGAAAAGGACATAAGCCCACCCCTGGCACAGATGCACGACCACAAGCATCAATACAAGTAACGGGAACTGAAGGGCAAAGAGTCGCCACACACGACGGCTATAGCGGAAACGATAGAAGCCAGCCGTGATGGCCCATACACTGAGCCAATCAAACATATTGGAAAGCAATATACCGACACCCAAGCCGATAAGGCCGAAATGTCGGAAGCCGAGCGCCATGACGGCTACCATGAAAGCATAGGATACCACCTCTTGCAGCAGGAAGATGCGCGAGTCCCCCTTCGACAGGGACAGGTTGGCCGGAGGCAGCAGCAAAGCCTTGAAGACAAGGCCCACTACAGCCCATTGTGCCATACCCACAAGGGGCATAAACTCCTCATCGAAGATAAGGAACGTCAGCAGGGGCACACACAAGGCAAAGCAGATAGCCATCGGTGCAATGAGCACGAGCAACACCTCGACATAGCTATTGACCAGGGCATTAGAGCGTTCGCTATTCTTGTTTACCGCCGACAAGCGGGGGAAGAAGTCGCTATCCAGTGCCGAGAACACGAGCATGCTGAGATACGAGATGAGCAGCGTGCCATAGGAGTAACAACCCACATCGGCCGCGCTACCCGAATTGAAGATATAGACCGACACGAAATAGTAGGCGCTGGAGTTGAACAGGCCGGCAAGAGTGTAGTTGATACCTTGACGGATGATATAAAGTCCATCGGTAAGCACACGGCGCGAGAAGAGGCTGACCCTATAGGGATAGACCTTGAATGAGTGGTAACAGGCCGTAAGCAGCAGGCCTATAGCACAGAGCAGCAGAGAGGGGACGATACCGTCGAGCCGCCAGAAATAGTAGCAGGGGATGACGACAGCGAGCATCACCACGGCACTGAGCACCTGGTACCAGGCCACACGTCCGAGCATGCGGGCACCCTTCAGCACCGCCAGTTCGCCCCCCATGAGCAGGGAGCATCCTACCGACAGGGAGAGCAGGCGAAACATCAGGGTATGCGTCGTGTCGCCATCAAAGCTCCAGCGGCAGAGCAGCGGTGCCAACAGGAAGAAAAGCAACGTGCCGGCAAGCGCCATCCAAAGGGCCCACGAGCGCACCACACGTACCGCATAGGCCATTGACTCCTTCGTCGCCCCATCGGCGCCACGTTGCTCAGAGATGGATTGCACGGCACTGTATGAGATGCCCAGGTCGGTAGCTTTCTTCACCAGTTCGACAGAGCGGTTATACACATCGACGATACCCACACCGATAGGCCCCAACAGTTTGGACACGAGGACCACCTTGAGCAGGGTTATCAAGTTGACAACCCCTTGCACGCCACCAAAGATGCCGGTATATTTCAAGATATCGTCATACCCCGAATCCTTGTTGGCCATATCCTGTTGTTTCTTGCTCACTGATGTGCGTGTTCTCTATTTGTCGTGGCACAAAGATACGCTTTTTTGTCGGTTATCGCACGAAAAAGTGGCAGAATTCACATTTTTGTCGTACATTTGCGCTAACACTGAGCACCTATCGTCCATGAAGTTGAGCATCATCATCCCTGTATACAATGTGGCCAAACACCTTGACCGCTGTATCGGATCTGTCATAGCGCAAGCGCTTGACGACTATGAGATATTGCTCATCGACGACGGCTCCACCGACGGGAGTAGCGACCTATGCGACGAGTGGCAACGGCGATATCCCCATATCATCACCACCCTGCACCAGGCCAACCGGGGGCTCAGCGCAGCACGCAACACGGGGCTCGACAAGGCACAGGGCGAATATGTCACCTTCATCGACTCCGACGATGAGTTGTCTCCTCACACCTTGCCCACCAATATCGCCTATCTGGCCAGCCATCCCGATATCGACATGCTGGAATACCCTATCGAGGTACATGCCGATAGCACCTTAGCCTATCGCGTCACCTTTGGCGACGAGACACCGTCGGGAGACATCTTCACCGACTGGGTTCAGCGCCAGGGATACCGGCATTGCTATGCCTGCAACAAGATCTACCGTGCCGCCCTATGGCATACGGTGCGTTTCCCTATGGGCGAATATTTCGAGGATACGGCCGTGATGCCCCATATCATCAGACAGTGCCGCTCCATACACTATTCGGGACAGGGATGCTACCGCTACATCATGCACGAGGGCAGCATCACCACCAGTTACACCTATGCCAAGCAACGCCAGTTGTTCATCAACAACCACCGCCTCTACATAGAAATCCAAGACCATGTTGTCCTGCATGGTGAAGCCTCACGTTTGTGGATACACTGCTTGAACCTACTGGTCGACATGGGCCGTTGCACCGATGTAGACAAGAGCGACCACGCCACCCATATCGACCACGCCCGTCAACACCGCCCCTCCTATGCCGCCCTGCTTCAGGCAGCGCCCCTCAGCACACGGCTCAAACTCCTGCCTCTGTCCCTCATGGGGCTACGCGCCTATTGCCGCATATATATAGCCCTCACCCGTCCCTTGCTACCATGATTACCTTCATTGTCACCACATATAACCTGGAAGACTGGCTATTGCGCCGATGCCTCAAGAGTATCGTCACACAAGGCATAGAGGACTACGAGATTATCGTTGTCGACGACGAAAGCGCCGTCAACCCACAACCCGTCATCGAGGAGTTTGCCTCACAGGCCAATATCAGGCTATACACCCAGAAGCATAGCCGCCAAGGTGCGGCACGCAACCTCGCGCTGAGCCATGCCCAGGGCGAATGGATCGAGTTTGTCGATGGCGACGACTACCTGTTTCCCCACACCGTGAAGCACTGCCTCGCCATGGCCGAGAGCCATGCCCTCGACCTGCTGATGTTCGGCTACAAGGAGGTATGGGAGAGCGATTCTCAACCGGCACCCTCGCTTATCGCGCTACATTCGCCTATCATGCCGGGCCATGAATACATGCGACGCAACACCCTCTTCGGAAGTTGTTGCACCCTACTCTTCCGCCGTGCCCTATGCGACGACACGCCCTATGGCAGCCCATTGCGCTTCACCGAACATACATATATCGAAGACGAGGAGTTTGTCACCCGACTGGTGTGGAGGGCCCAACGCATGGCGACGACCGACAACACCGTTTATGCCTATTACCAGCGGAGCGACTCAACGACGCACAACACCAGCCACCAGCACCAACGCGAACTGGTCGCCAACTACTTCACCATCCTGCGCCGCCTGCAAGCATTCGAGGCCACGTTAGTGGAGCCTCACGAGGGAGTCACCCGCAAGGTGAGGTTCCTCGCCATCGACATACTGCGCCATGCCCTCCGCGCACCCCAATGGCGACAACAATGGGGCGAGGCCACCCAGCAACTCCATGCCATAGGACTGTACCCGTTCCCCCAAGCCCAATACACCTATAAATATACCCTCTTCCGTATTTTGTCGCGCACGACCATAGGCAGGGAGATTTTACACCTCATCGAGAACCTTTTGAATAGATAGCTATATCCTAGCCTTAAACACCGGTATAGGGCATTGCACCGTGCTGTCATAGCCAAACCAGTATCCCCCACCCTCGTCACCAACAGGCAGATGGCACAGGCGCAAGCTATCACTATATTCACCATACAGCACCTGCCATCCTTCTACAGGTTGCACATGCTTCGTGCGCACCCCCTCGGCAGGGCGCTTCTTGAGCGACATGCCCGCCTCTATCCATGCCACCGTGGCATCCGTCACGCGGTGCGCATAGTGCGCCTGGCAGAAGAGGTACAGCAGTTCGCCCCTCCGTTCGAGGCTCAAGGGTTGGTCAATGTAGTTGTTGTCCGTCAGGTAAGCCAGGAAGGCATGCACGAATCCCTCCTCCTCTAGCATCAGGCTACGTGTGAGGTCCTGCCATGCCCCCGTGTTGTAGTAGGCGTCGAGCATGCGCGAGAGGCGTCGTGCCTCCTGTAGTTCGGTGCTCGTGATGGCATCCGTTTCCAGAACCTCGTAGGGAGGCAGAGGCGAATATCGGATGCCCTGCACCTCCGCATCGCGTCGCATCGCCGTGCCTGGCAGCACCTTCAGCGACTCCAGCTGGATCTCTCCTGCACGGTACTCGGCCAGCGTGTGTATATCCTCATAGATCTGCTCCAGCGTGTAGTGCGGCAGCCCCGCTATGAGGTCAGCATGCGTCACCAGGTTGGGCAACGAGCACAGGTAGCGCAGCCCGTCGAGCGCGTTCTCCAGCGCTCCCTTGCGGCAACTGGCATCGAGCACCTCCTGGCGCAGGCTCTGTATGCCCGCCTCCAGGTGCAGCATCCCCGCGGGCATCGATGCCAGCACCTCGCGCACCGCCCGAGGCAGCAGTGCAGGGTGTATCTCCAGATGGAAGCGCATGCGAGGGTGAAACTCCTCGAACAATCTCAGCAGCGCTATCGCATGTTGCGCGTGATAGTTGAACGTACGGTCCAGCACACGTACATCGCGTATGCCCCGCTCGCAGATGCGATGCAGCCTACGGCGTATCTCCTCTATGGGCAACGAGCGCATAGGGTCGTCCATGCCACTTACACAGAAGGCACATGTGTTGAAGCATCCGCGCGTCGTCTCCAACTGCACGAAAGGTTTCCCCCACGTGAATAGTGTACTCTCCTCGGGGGCCCTCAGCGCCGCCAGATCTGCCACTCGGGCTATGCCTCCATCGTGGTATGTGTTGCCCTCCACGTAGCACAGGCCCCGTATGGTGCTCCACTCGTGCGGACGGTTCCACACCTCGAGCCACTGGGCAAAGCTCTCCTCACCCTCGCCTCTCAGCACCGCGTCCACCGCCCTATTCCTCCGCACGAAATCCTCGTTGTCGCCCAAGAACTCCGGGCCACCGAGTATCACCGTCACCTGCGGTATCAGCGCCTTCACACGCGCCACGATATGCATCAGGTGCTCATGCGTGAAGAGCCACGCCGTAGCCGCCACCACATCGGGTCGCTGTGCATAGATAGCGTCCACCGCCACCCCCACCGCCTCATTCGGCGTCGTGCGCACCACGCACCATTCGATATCCGTGCGGTGCATCACCTGTGCATGTAGCGTAGGCAGCGCCAGCGAACTATGGGCATACGAGCAGTTCAGATCAATCCAAAGCAGTTTCATACATTCAATCTTATTCACCACGCAAAGGTACGAATAAGCGAGCGAGAAATACCAAGTTTACTTGGATATTTCTTGCAGCGAGCGAAAGTACCTAAATGATTTATCATAAAGATACGAATAAGCGAGCGAAATAATATCAAGCTTGCTTGAATATTTCAGAGCGAGCGAAAGTATCTAAACCAAAGGTAAAGGTACGAATAAGCGAGCGAATGAGCAATTAGGCAACGAGTAAAACTCGTTTTAAAGAGTTGTCTAATGCTTATTCAGAGCGAGCGAAAGTATCTAAACCAAAGGTAAAGATACGAATAAGCGAGCGCCGACGCGGTATGAAAGCGTCGGGTGCCTTTGGCCCCTTCGGGCGGCGAACTTCGTTTGACGACGGCAACGCGGTATGATAGCGTTGCTTGCGACGGAGGGGAGGTTTATCTCCCCCAGAGGAGTATACTTCAGCACCATTAGATTTATCTCCTCAAAGGAGTCAAGCTTGCTTGAATATTTCACAGCGCCGACGCGATATGAAAGCGTCGGTTGCGACGAAGGGAAGGTTTATCTTCCCCAGAGGAGTGCTGCTTACAGCCTAAGTATCTTCGAAATCATTCAAAGATACGAATAAGCGAGCTAAATAATATCAAGTTTCTTGGACTAGCTAAGGCAGGTCTTTGATATTTCTCTGCAACACAAACAAAAGCCTCATAGAGTCCGCCTATAACAAAGGGTAAAGCTGGCTAGATTTCGACAATTAGAGCACTCACTGCCCCTATGCAATTACATTTTTGCCGCCTGGCAGTTTTTTGTTGCAGTTGTATAGTGCTTTCGGTGATGATTTACAGGGCATTTGTTCCCATTCTATGGTTATGCTCTTCACTACCTTCGCGCAGGGTAGACGCATCAGAAATATCTATGGATGTCTTGTTCTCTATTCACAGAAAATCAATTTATTAGCCTCACGCAGATCTCACAAATCTCACGAAGAACACTTGCTATCGCTCGTGCTTGCCATCCGGCTGAATACACTCGGCAAAGCCGACAAGCGCGGGCGAAGCGACGCGCAATCTGTGAGATTCGTGAGATCTGTGTGAAAATCAATCATTTGTGCAAGCTTATTCTGGATGCGTCTGCCCTGACGTTCACGAAGATAAACTATTCTCCTCGCGAAGATAAACTATTCTCCTCGCGAAGGTAGTGCTCTATCTTCGCAAGGGTAAAGTATTCTCCCCGCGAAGAGAAAAATTTTCGTATGGTTTGTTTGTCTTTTCCTGATTTCAGTAGACGTTTTTTTGCTTCATTAGCTGAATAGGTTTACACCTTTCTGTTTGCCATACTGGAGAAGTTTACGAATTCTCCGATTCCCTGCTGTTTGGCTTGACACTTCGGTCTGATGGGACAGCAGGAGTCCGTCCTTGTTGTTCGGCAAGAATGGATGTCCCTCGACGGGACATTCATTCTTAGATGGAGTACACGGTGTGATGGTTGCAGCCATCATCCGCCCCCGTTGTTCGGCACGGCAAAGATATTCCATTATTTCCATTGTTGTACGCCTTTTTAGGATAATTTTTCTTCTTCCACATCTTTTTCTGTGCTCCTGTCTCCGTATGCACTACCGCTGGTATCTTGTAACCGATACTCATGTGAGGTCTGCGGTAGTTATAGAAATGAATGAATCTACCGATTACGTTCCTTGCATGCTCCAGACTATTGAAGGTCTTTCGGGAATAGACGGTTTCGGTCTTGATTACACCATTGGCACGTTCTGCGATGGCATTGTCTGTCGGGTTGTAATCTTCAGTCATGCTTATCTTGATTTTATGTGTTTGGAGCATCCGTACATAGTCGTCACAACAATACTGCACACCACGGTCAGAGTGATGCGTAAGGCCTTCTAAAGATACTCCTCCAGTTTGTGAGATGGCTTGTTCGAGAGCTTTGATGGTGATGGATGCACGTAGAGTGTCTGCCAGTTCCCATCCGACAATCATACGGGAATAGGCATCCGTTATCAGATGCAGGTAACATACGTCCCCGTTGTTAAGCATGATGTAGGTGATGTCAGCCGCCCACAACTGATTGGCTGCCATAGGCTCAAATCCGTGTATGAGGTTCTTCCACTTGTGGTAGCGATGGTTTGAATTTGTCGTATGGCGAGGCTTGGGTGGCGGTAGCATCAATCCA
>JAZONI010000111.1:0-23952 GCA_045654445.1 Bacteroidaceae bacterium
GTGTGGGGACTCATGGGCGGACAGTGGAACAGTCTTATCTTCGACCAACACCTGCGCATCGCCAAGCTGCAGAAGCAATACCCCCAGCTGGAGCAGATAGCGGGCAAGATGGGCCGCCTAGCCGACGACGATGCCACCCAGCGCATGCCCGTAGCCATAGGCGGAAGCATGAAGATGGAGCATGCAGCCAAGAGCGACATCCTGGGCGTCACGCTCAGTCAGGACATACACGCGATGTTGCCACTCGAACTTGCCCAATGCAGCGACGAGGCACTATACGATGTGTTTCTATATAAATATGCCACGAACAGCCTGCAGACCTTCCGCCACAAGAGCGAGATGCTGAAGCCCTCGCGCAATGTGGCTCCGCGTCCGGCACGTCTGCAAGGACCGATGATTGTGTGCGTAGACCGCTCGGGAAGTATGGCAGGTCTGCCCGAACAGCTGGTCAACTCACTGATGATGCGCCTCCTCCTCCTTGCCGAGCGACAGAAGCGCGACCTCTACCTCATCTCCTTCTCGGTGAACGCAACACCCATCGAGGTCAGGAAGAACAGAACCGCTGTGCTCGACTTCTTCCGCCAACAGTCCGTAGGCGACACCAACGCCACCAAGATGCTGCAACAGGTGTTTGCCCTGCTTGCCTCAGGGCACTACATGTCGGCCGACGTGCTGTGGTGTACCGACTTTCGCATCCCACTGAGCAGCGCATCACAACGCAAGGAACTGCTCAACTATCGCCGCCAAGGCACCAAGTTCTACGGCCTCAAGATAGGCCAGGCCTTCGACCTCGGATGGGCAGAATACTTCGATGAGATAGTGGAGGTGACGATATGAGTTATTAGCCGACAGACGATATTTGTAATCCTCCCTGAGGACCCCGTGGCACCTTTCTGAGCCTCCATTTTATATTCTTTTCGCGAATAAATTCACTTTTCTTGCGAATTATATAAGAAAACGCTACCTTTGTTGCGTAAACAGAGAACACGATGAACGTACGGTTTGAAAAGGAATACTTGGTAGAACTCTACACCACGGGAAAGACTACGGATAAGAAACATCGTTTTCAACCCAATGTAGTTAACGGCTACTTGAAGTGTGTCAAAGCCTTGGCGAACGCTTCCCGTATGGAAGACCTTTATCAGTATCGTGCATTGAGGTATGAGCGACTTATAGGCGACAAGAAAGGACTTTCATCCTTGCGCATCAACGACCAGTATCGTTTGGAGTTTCGTGAGATTTCCTCTACCACAGAACCGTTCACCATCGAGATATGTTCGTTAGTAGATATTACCAACCACTATAAATAGAGAAGCGTATGATTACGATGAATGCCGCCGAGCTGCAATCTTTCCGTCCTTACCATCCGGGCGAGTTGCTGAAGGAAGAGTTGGAATGCCGCGAAATCAAGCAGAAAGATTTTGCCGCGAAGTTTGGCCTGTCCTATACCGTCTTCAACGAGGTGTTGAACGGCAAGCGTCCCGTATCTATTGAGTTGGCTCTATTGATGGAGGCCGCCTTGGGAATCAATGCTGATGTGCTTGTAAAGATGCAGACAGACTATAACATCCAAACAGCCCGCAAGAGCACCACACTGATGAAAAAGCTGAACGAGATACGCAAGATTGCTGCCGTACTCTGATGATTTGTAGCCACTAATAAACGCTCCCCGGTTCTTCATTGAATCGGGGAGTAGTGTGTTTATTTGTGGTACAATCCGCAGTTTTAAGAGAAGACCTTGCACTCAGCTATGAGATGGTCATTCTCTTCGGGTGTTCCGATGGTGATGCGCAAGGTACTCTCGCAGCCTGGGGTGCGTGAGCGGTCGCGCACGATGAGCTCGCGAGCGATGAGGTATTCATACAATTCGCGCGAGCGGTCTGCCTTCACCAAGAGGAAGTTGGCATCGCTGGGGTATACCTTCTCGACATAGGGAAGTGCACGAAGGGCTGCTGCCACACGCTCGCGCTCGGCGATGAGGGTCTGCACCTGTGAGGTGATATCGACATCGAGGAGGCGCTGCGCCAGGGCAAGCGTGTCGGCACCGATATTGTAGGGGTACTTGACCTGCTCGAAGATGCTGATGATGCGTTCGTGAGCAAAGGCAAGGCCCATGCGCAGCCCTGCGAGGCCATAGGCTTTAGAGAGGGTCTGCAACACGATGAGGTTGGGGTACTCGTCGATGAGCTCTACCATGCTGGGCACGGAGGAGAAGTCGATGTAGGCTTCGTCGACCACCACAATGCCGGGGAACTGCTGCACGAGGGTGATGAGCTGTTCGCGGGGGAAGGCATTGGCCGTGGGATTATTGGGCGAGCATACGAAGAGCAGTTTGCTCTGCGCATCGGCTGTGTCAAGCAACTCATCAACAGGCAGTGAGAAATCTTCACCCAGCATTACCTCACGGTACTCGATATCGTTGATGGCAGCACACACACTATACATGCCATAGGTGGGGGCGATGCTGATGACATTGTCCATGCCCGGACGGCAGAAGATGCGGAACAGGAGGTCGATGGCTTCGTCGCTGCCATTGCCGAGAAAGAGGCGTGCTGGGTCTACACCTTTCTTCTGTGCGATGGTGCCGCGCACCTGTGCCTTGAGCGTGGTCGAGGGGTAGCGGTTGTAGCCATTCTCGAAGGGGTTCTCATTGGCAT
This sequence comes from Bacteroidaceae bacterium, assembly GCA_045654445.1. Classification (GTDB taxonomy): domain Bacteria; phylum Bacteroidota; class Bacteroidia; order Bacteroidales; family Bacteroidaceae; genus UBA1189. The sequence goes on from JAZONI010000111.1 coordinate 2,658, forward strand.
CGAGGTAGATACCGATATTACCTTTATATTCGTCGCGCGCTGTAGAATAGGGCTTCAGAGCAGCGATGTTGGGACGGACGAGGGCCTCTCCCCCCGCCCTCCCCCGAAGGGAGGGAGCTGCAGACATCGCGGTCTCTGTAAGCCCCCTCCTTGGGAGGGGGTTGGGGGAGGCCTCCAGTCTCACCTTCACTGCATTGGCGTGGGCGTCGAGTCCTTCGGCCTCGGCCATCTGTATGATGGTGCTGCCTAGGGCGTTCAGCCCCTCTTGGGTGAGCTCCTGGTAGGTAATAGCATGCATGAAGCTGTCGAGCCCAATGCCGCTATAGGCGGTAGCGAGGCCCATCGTGGGCAGTGTATGGTTGGTGCCTGAGGCATAGTCGCCGGCACTCTCGGGAGAGTAGTGCCCTACGAAGATGCTGCCTGCAGCAGTGATGCGGTCGGCCACATTCCAGGCATCATGCATGGCGATGATGAGGTGCTCGGCAGCATAGTCGTTTGCAAAGTCGACCATGGTGTCTACGTCATCAAATACCACGATGCGACTGTTCTCCAAAGAGCGTGTGGCAATATCGGCACGAGGCAGCAGAGTCAGCTGGCGCGTGATCTCGGCCTCGACCTGTGTGGCCAGTTCTTGGCTGTTGCATACGAGCAGCGACTGACTGTCGGGGCCATGCTCGGCCTGTGAGAGGAAGTCGGCAGCCACGAAGGCAGGCTGGGCGGTGGCATCGGCCATGACCATCACCTCGGAGGGGCCTGCGGGCATATCGATGGCAGTGCCCTGGGCGCTCACCATCTGCTTGGCTTTGGTGACATAGCGGTTGCCCGGGCCAAAGATCTTGTATACACGGCGGATGCTCTCGGTGCCGTAGGCCATAGCGGCAACGGCTTGAGCGCCACCTAACTTATATATGGTATGTACGCCACAGAGCTGGGCGGTGTAGAGCACTACGGGATTGACCTTACCAGTGAGGCGGTCGCAAGGAGTGCAGAGCACAATCTCTTCGCACCCTGCAATCTGCGCGGGTAGCGCCAGCATGAGGATGGTAGAGAAGAGTGGTGCACTGCCACCAGGGATATAGAGTCCTACACGCCGGATGGGCACCACACGACGGCGACAGTGTACGCCAGGCATGGTATGTACATCGACTGCAGGAATTTGCTGCGCACGGTGGAAGACGCTGATGTTGTCGGCGGCTTGGCGTATGGCGGCTTTGAGTGCATCGCTCACCAAGGCTTCGGCCTCAGCAAACTCCGCTTCAGAGACTTGCAACGACTCGGGGCAACGGCCATCAATCTCGGTGGTAATGGCACGCAAGGCCTCATCGCCACCTTGACGCACACGGTCGAGGATGGTGCGCACACGACTCTTGATGATGCTGTCATCATCTGTGGCACGCTGCATGAGCGAGGGCCACTGGGTACGAGAGGGGGAGATATAGGTTTGTAGCATATAGATTAAATGAAGGCCTCCCCCCTTCCCCTCCCAAGGAGGGGTGACTCGGTCATCGTGGAGAGGTTATCTGTCTTTATTGTTTTACTGTTAGCGGTGCCTGCAAGCCCCCTCTCCTTGGGAGAGGGCGGGGGGTGAGGCCTTTTTTATTCAATCACTTTATCGAGATCCAACACAAGGATACCTTCGGCACCAATCTGCTTGAGGCGTTCAATCTTGTTCCACAGCTCATCGGCCTTGACTACCGAGTGGAGTGAGCACCATGAGTTGTCGGCCAAGGGCATCACCGACGGGCTGCGCATAGCGGGGAGTATAGCGATGGCCTCGTCGACCTTGTCGGCAGGGAGGTTCATAAGGATGTATTTCTTGCCACGACTGTTAGTTACGGCATCGATACGGAAAAGCAGTGAATCGAGGATGGCCTGCTTCCCAGGCGAGAGGTTAGGATTGGCGATGAGCACCGCTTCAGAGTGGATAACCTTCTCCACCTCCTTGAGGCCGTTGGATACAAGTGTTCCGCCTGATGATACGATATCAAAGATGGCATCGGCAATGCCTGCGGCAGGAGCAATCTCTACCGAACCCTTGATGACGCGCACCGAAGCCTCTACGCCCTGCTCGGCGAGGAAGCGGCGCAAGATATTGGGATACGAAGTGGCGATGCTCTTGCCCTGAAAGTACTGGGGCGAGGTATACTCATCGGCCTTGGGGATAGCCAGTGAAATGCGACAGCCACCGAAACCCAGTTGGCGCACGAGGTCTACTGCTGCCCCCGTCTCGGCTACCTCATTGTAGCCTACGATGCCGATATCGGCTGAGCCATCGGCTACGACTTCGGGAATATCATCGTCGCGCAGGTAGAGAATCTCGATGGGGAAGTTGTCTACACGGTCGAGGAACTTTCGTTTCTGATCATTTATGTTAAGTCCTGCATCTTGCAGCAGGTCGACGCTCTGCTCATTGAGACGTCCTTTCGACTGGATAGCTATGCGTATCATATTATTTCTTTAATTATCATTTAGCAAAAAAAGACTTACCTTATAGGCAAGTCCTCTGTCTGTTTTTTTTCAATGAATCCAAACTGCATACAACACTCACCTTATCTGGATGGATAAGTGTGATGATGGTGTTGTAGGCTAGTTTGATTCATCGTCGTTATCCTTAATCTACCTTATAAATACCTTACGCACCTCATTGGTGCATTGCTGTTGCAAAGGTATGCCTTTTTTCGAAACAAACAACACTTTGTCCGCTTTTTTTGCTATAAAAGCATAAAAAAGCAATATTATCCGATTTTTTCGTTGCAAAATGCTTTCAAAACCGCAAAAGCCAACCATTCATGAATACAAATGTACTGTCCTTTGACTATTCAATATGAAATAACCCTAAAATCGTACGCAAATTTTCAAATCTCTATAATTTGTATTAACTTCGCGCATTAAATATCAATCTTATGAAATACGGCAAAACAATGACAAAAAGCCTCCTATGTGCGATAGCCATAGCAGGCGCCACACTTAACATGACATCTTGTATGAATAACAACAACAACCCTTTCTACAGCGAGTATAAAACTCCACACGAGACGGTCCCCTTCGACAAAATCAAACTTGAGCACTACGAGCCCGCCATCATGGAGGGTATCAAGCAACATGCTGCCGAAGTGGAGGCTATCATCACGAACCCCGAGGCTCCTACCTTCGAGAATACTATCGTAGCATTGGAGTATGCCGGCGCTCTGCTCGACCGCGTAGTAACCGTGTTCTTCACCCTCAACAGTGCTGAGACATCGGACGAGATGCAGGCATTGGCACAGAAACTATCTCCCGTACTCACTGAGCACTCTAACAACATCTCGCTCGACGAACGTCTCTTTGCTCGCGTCAAGGAGGTATACGAGACCACAGATATGAGCACGCTCACCACCGAGGAGCAGCGTTTGTTGCAGAAGAGCTACGATGGTTTTGCACGCAACGGTGCCAACCTGAGCGAAGAGGGCAAAGCCAAGTATCGTGAGCTGACCACCGCGCTGAGCAAGGCTACACTTGATTTTGGTCAAAACATGCTGAAGGCCACCAATGCATACACCCTCAACATCACTGACTCTGCACGCCTGAAGGGCATGCCCGAGTCGGCCCTCGAAGCAGCGGCCCAGACCGCCAAGGAAAAGGGACACGAGGGATGGACCTTCACCCTGCATGCTCCCAGCTACAGCCCTGTGATGATGTACTGCGAGGACCGCGACCTTCGCCGCGAGCTTTACATGGCATACAACACACAGAATGTGCAGGACAATGAGAACAACAACGAAGAGTTGGTGAAGAAGATTGCCAACCTGCGTCTTGAGGTGGCTCAGCTGCTCGGTTACGAGTGCTTTGCTGACTATGTGCTCGAGAATCGCATGGCCGAGAATGCTGCCAATGTAAACCAGCTGCTCGACCAGCTGCTTGCAGCCTATCTCCCCGCAGCCCAGGAAGAGGTGAAGGCTGTACAGGAGATAGCAGCCCGCACCGAGGGCAAGGACTTCGAGCTGATGCCATGGGACTGGTCGTTCTATGCGGAGAAGTTGCGCGTAGAGAAGTATAGCCTCAACGACGAGATGGTGCGCCCCTACTTCAAGTTAGAGAATGTCACCAACGGTGTCTTCGGTCTTGCCACCCGCCTCTATGGTATCACCTTCGTGGAGAACAAGGATATCCCCGTATTCCACCCCGATGTGAAGGCCTACGATGTGCTCGACAAAGACGGTTCGTACCTTGCAGTGATCTATACCGACTTCTTCCCCCGTGCGGGTAAGCGTTCTGGTGCATGGATGACCGGCTTCAAGGAGCAGTACAAGAAGGATGGCGTGGATAGCCGCCCCCATGTGTCTATCACGATGAACTTCACCAAACCCACCGACACCAAGCCCGCATTGCTCACACAGGACGAGGTGGAGACCTTCCTGCACGAGTTTGGCCATGCTCTGCACGGCATCTTCTCGGCTACCACATACCCCTCAATAGGTGGTACCAGCGTATACCGCGACTTTGTGGAACTTCCCTCGCAGATCATGGAGAACTTCTTGCCAAAGAAGGAGTTCCTTGCGACCTTCGCCTACCACTACGAGACAGGCGAACTCATCCCCGACGAACTCATCGAACGCATTGTGCGTGCACAGAACTACAATGTGGCTTACGCTTGTATCCGCCAGTTGAGCTTCGGCTTGCTCGACATGGCCTGGTACTCACGTACCACCCCCTTTGATGGCGACGTGAAGGCTTATGAGCAGGAGGCATGGGCCCCCACCCAATTGCTCCCCGTAGTAGAAGGCACCAACATGACTACCCGTTTCGGCCACATCATGACGGGCGGTTACTCGGCTGGCTACTACAGCTACAAGTGGTCTGAGATGCTTGATGCTGATGCTTTCGCCCTCTTCGAGGAGAAGGGTATCTTCAATCAAGAGGTAGCCACCTCATTCCGCGAGAATATCCTCTCACGCGGTGCATCAGAGCACCCGAAGGAGCTATACCGTCGTTTCCGCGGCCAGGATGCCACCATCGACGCTATGATGAAGCGCGACGGTATTGTAAAATAAACGAAAACAAACAATGGGAAAGACAAGACACATCCCCTTCATTACCACCATGAGCAGAAGTTTAAGACCTCTGCTCATGGTATTGTGTTTAGCCAGCATGACTGGATGCACCCAGGTAGACGATATCGAATATATCTTCACCGGCAAGGAATGGCATCTGGCAGGTTTCTATCAGACCACCGACTGGGATAACCCCAACAAGGGAAGTGTCCTCAACGGCTATAACAGCCATAGCGATCTTGCTGCATACAACCTGTTGCTGCTCACCGATGGCACGGCCATCATCACTCTCCCCCAAGGATGCCAGCTGAGTGCTCAGTGGGAGGCTGATGGCAATGAGAAAAAACGTACCTTTACTTTTTCGGAATGGAAGGTGCTGTCGGGCAATCCCGAAGCACTGACGGGCTATGGCCGACAGATGTATGACCAACTACAAAAGGTGTCTTTCTACCAAGGTGACTCAAACTACATCCGCCTGTTCAATGAAACAAAAAGATACTTCATGCAGTTTGGTGACCGCAACAAGTTCAACCCATAAAACAACGCATATAAACAACAGATATATGACAGACACAAAAAAAGAAATCCTTGACCGACGCTATATGCGCATGGCTACCATTTGGGCCGAAAACTCCTATTGTGAACGCCGTAAGGTAGGTGCTCTGGTGGTTAAAAATCAGATGATCATCTCAGACGGATACAATGGCACACCTTCAGGATTCGAGAATGTATGTGAGGATGAAAACAATGTGACCAAGCCCTATGTTCTTCATGCTGAAGCCAATGCCATCACCAAGATTGCCCGTTCAAACAACAATAGCGAGGGGGCTACTCTATACGTTACAGCATCGCCTTGCATCGAATGTGCCAAACTGATTATCCAAGCTGGAATAAAGCGTGTAGTGTATGGTGAGAAATACCGTCTTACCGATGGCATAGATTTGCTCGAACGTGCTGGTATCACCGTAGAATATTTACCTATAGAAGCATGAAACGTAGGAAACACTGCAAGTTTATACTCATTGCAGCACTCATCGGTTGCGCCCTAGTGGGCTGCCAATATGAGCGCCCCATCAAAGGCAACAATAAGATTGATGCCTTGCTACAGGTTATCGGACAGAAATATGTCGATACTGTAGACATGGAGGATCTGATAGAGAAAACCATACCTAAGGTGTTGGCCGAACTGGATCCCCACTCGGTGTATATCCCCGTACAGGAGGTCGAAGAATCAAATCAGGAGTTGCGCGGTAGTTTCAGTGGCATCGGCATTCAGTTCATGATACAATCTGACACCATCTATGTGAGTGATGTCATCTCGGGTGGCCCTGCAGAAAAGGTAGGTCTCATGCCCGGTGACCGTATTGTCACTATTGACGACTCGCTATATGTGGGTAAGAAAATCAATAACGATGGTGCCATGAAACGTCTGAAAGGCCCCAAAGGCAGCGAAGTGCAATTGGGCATCAAACGCATGGGAGAGAAGGAGCTGCTTTCATTCACCATCGTCAGAGGCAATATCCCAGTGAAGAGCATCGATGCCAGTTATCTCATAAACGACCGTTGGTGCTACATGAAAATCAACAAATTCGGAGAGACCACCTACCCCGAAATGCTGATATCCATGGCCAAGGAGCTGCAAAAGGGAGCACGTGGCGTTATCGTAGACCTACGTGGGAACACAGGCGGATATATGGGGTCGGCCATACAGATGGCCAACGAATTTCTTCCTAAGGGCGACATGATAGTCTATACCGAGGGAATAAACTCGCCACGCTACGAAGAGCATGCCAACGGAGGAGGCAACTTTCAGCAGATGCCCATCGTGGTGCTCACCGATGAGACCTCAGCCTCAGCTAGCGAAATTTTTGCAGGAGCCATACAGGATAACGACCGCGGCACCATCATCGGCCGCCGCACCTTTGGCAAGGGTTTGGTACAACAACCCATCGAGTTCCCCGACGGATCTGCCATACGCCTTACCATAGCCCGCTACTACACTCCATCGGGACGATGCATACAGAAGCCCTACACCAACGGCAAGGGCGAAGAGTATGAACTTGACCTGCTCAACCGCTACGAGCATGGCGAGTTCTTCACCCAAGACAGCATCAAGCAAGATGAGAGCATAGCCTACCAGACCAAGAACGGCCGCATCGTCTATGGTGGTGGAGGTATCATGCCAGACATCTTCGTGCCGCAAGATACAGTTGGATACACCTCATACTATGCTGCGGTATCCAGACTGGGGCTATTCACCCGTTTCCCCTTCCAGTACACGGATAAGAATCGTCAGATGCTTGCACCCTATACCACAATGGAGGAGTTGCTAGGTTTTCTGCAACAGCAGAATCTGCTTGAAGAGTTTGTGGTGCATGCCACAAGCAAGGGAGTGAAGCGCCGCAACAACCTCATCAGGAAATCACGCACACTGATGGAAGATATCCTATACGGTAACATCATCTACAACATGCTGGGCATGGAGGAATATGTAAAATATCTCAACCTCTCCGACCCTGCAGTACTCAAAGCTGTTGAGGTACTAGAGAAAGGGGAATCGAAACCTGTTTAGTAGAAAATTCCAGGACATACCAGAATAAAAGAATAGCGGGAGAATTCTCCCGCTATTTATTTTGTGACGACCGATATGGTCTATTATTCTTCCAGCAACTGTGCAATAAAGTCATTCAACTCTTTGTCGAGTCCTTCAAGCAAACTATCTGTCACAAGCAATGTATCGTCATCTACCAAGAGCAGGTCACACACACTTTCGCGGTTCTCATCGACAAGCACAAACGAATAGGGCATCCATACGGCAAGTCGCTCAAGTTCGCCATCTGCATTTGCTCCTTTAATTGCTTCACACAAAGTACTCTCCACTTCGGCATAGAAACTTTCCGATGCACACTCTTTCCATTCAGGAATTTCTACCTGGGCTATTTCGACATCGTTATCATCAGTGATAAACAAACAACCATTCTCACTGTCGGGCATAAAATAGAAGTCTGTAGATACCAATTGGTCCTCTTCGCCAGCATAGAGCGTAGCAATTTTACATAACGCATCGTGTAGTAATGTCGCAGAATTAGAGCTGAGTGTCATAATCTATCTTTGTTTTATTAGGCAAATATAGATATAATTTTCGAATTTCACATAAAATCCGCCCTTATTTATTGTTCGCTACAGAAGATTAGAAGTCAAAACACAAAAAAGCGGTGAATCACGTAGGTCCACCGCTTTTATAATATCTATTATATAAATACTCTTAATCGTTGAGCATCATGGGCATGAGCAACATGAGGAGTTCTTCGCTCTCGGTCTGCTCGGCGGGAACAAGCACACCGGCACGTGAGGGGTCAGACACTTCGATAACGACATCTTGTCCGCTGATATTGGAGAGTATATCCATGAGGAAGGTAGCCTTGAAACCGATGCTCATGGCGTTACCCTCATAGCTGCATGTGAGTTTCTCCTCGGCTGAGGTTGAGAAGTCGATGTCCTGTGCAGAGATGAGCAGTTCATTGCTGTTCATGCGCAACTTGATAAGGCTGCTGCTCTGTGATGAGAATACTGACACACGGCGCAAAGCACTGAGCATGGCTGTGCGGTCAATGGTGATCTTGAAGGGGTTGTTCTGAGGTATCACCGAGTTATAGTTGGGGTAACGGCCCTCAATGAGGCGGCAGATCATGCGGTAGTTCGGCATCTCAAAGGTAGCATTGCGGTCATCAAAGATGATCTTGATTTCGCCAGCTTCCTTAGCCAACAGGTTCTTGAGCAACATTGCAGGCTTCTTGGGAAGGATGAAGGCTGCTTTCTCTTCGCCTTTTACGTTGAGCAATTTATAGCGCACGAGTTTGTGGCCGTCTGATGCAACAAGGGTGACATAATCAGTGAAGATATCAAAGTAGATACCATTCATCACGGGGCGCAACTCGTCATCGGCTGTAGCGAACACGGTGCGGTTGATACCGCCGAGCAATGTGTCTGCTTCGATGGTGAAGGTCACGGCATTGTCGCCCATAAGTGCTGCCATAGGATATTCGTCGGCTGACTGCCCTACAAGGCTATACTTACCGTTCATGTATTGGATAGAAACCTCCATTGACTGTGTGTTCACATCGAAGGTGATAGGCTGCTCGGGAAGCTCCTTAATAGCATCGAGCAGGGTCTTTGATGAGATGGCAAACTGAAGGTTGCCTTCGCATTCTATTACCTCCATTGATGTGTCGAGGGTAGTCTCATTGTCCGAGGCCGTGATAGACAGCTTACTACCATCTATATTAAACAAGAAACAGTCCAAAATGGGCAGTGTACTCTTCGAATTGATGACACGGCTGATAGCTTGCAAGTGGCTGTACAGAACAGCGCTTGATACGACAAATTTCATAGCAGTTATATTGTATTTATTAGTATTCTTTATATAAATACAAAAGTAGCACAAAGTGCGGGGCTTGCCAAAATTTTTAGCAAAAAAATTAGTAATGTATCCGATAAAAATGTAACTTCGCGCCACAATTATAAAACGAATAGCAAAGTATATCATTATGGAATTAACAGGAAAGATTATAGCAGTACTTCCCGAACGTGGCGGTATCTCTAAGGCTGGTAACGAATGGAAGATTCAGGAATTTGTGCTCGAGACACAAGAGCAGTATCCCCGCAAAATGATGTTCAATGTATTTGGTGCAGATCGCTTGGCACAGTTCAACATCCAATTGGGTGAGACGCTCACGGTATCATTCGATATCGACAGTCGCGAATATAATGGTCGTTGGTACAACGATATCCGTGCATGGAAGGTAGACCGCAACGTTGCAGTTCCCGGTGCCCCTGCAGCACCCGCTGCTCCTGCTGGTGCTCCCGTGCCTCCCCCTATGGCAGATCCTTTCAGCGCTACTCCCCAAATGAATGCATCTAATGAAGCGGACGATCTGCCCTTCTAAAATGAGGTAAACCGACTTGATACACTTGGGCCATCCTTTGGGGTGGCCCAAGATTGTATATGACTTGCACTACTTTCAACCAGTGCGTTGCTGAAAGCACACGGTGGACAGCAATTTTGTCGCACTCCTTTGTGCCGATAAACTGGCTGCCGTCACAACCGACGCTATCATACCGCGTCGGCAAGATAAAAAACAAACACGTTTATTTTGTTCTCCGCTCGGCTTGTTGTACCTTTGTCAGCAAATTAAAATATATTGAATCATGAAACTTAATCTTAAGAACCCGGTAGTATTCTTCGACCTTGAAACTACGGGAGTAAATATCGCCACAGACCGTATCGTTGAGATTTCATACCTCAAGGTATATCCTAACGGCAATGAGATGTCGCGCACCATGCGCATTAATCCCGAGATACCTATCCCCGCGCAAGCCTCAGAGGTGCATGGCATCTATGACGCTGACGTGAAGGACTGTCCCACCTTCAAGCAAGTAGCCAAAGAGATTGCAACCGACTTTGAAGGTGCCGATATTGCAGGTTTCAACTCAAACCGTTTCGATGTACCATTACTGGCCGAGGAGTTTCTTCGTGCCGGCGTAGATCTTGACATGACACGCCGCAAGTTTATTGATGTGCAGGTCATCTTCCACAAGATGGAGCAGCGCACACTCGTAGCAGCCATGAAATTCTACTGTGGCAAGGAACTTGAAGATGCACACAGTGCCGAAGCCGACACACGTGCCACCTATGAGGTTCTGAAAGCACAACTCGACCGTTACCCCGAGTTGCAAAACGATATTGCTTGGCTTTCCGACTACTCATCACATACCAACAACGTGGACTTTGCAGGACGCATCGTCTACAACGAACAGGGTGTGGAAGTTTTCAATTTTGGCAAGTATAAGGGCATGGCCGTGCGCGAGGTATTCCAGCGTGATCCCAGTTACTATAGTTGGATGATACAAGGAGACTTCACGCTCAACACCAAACAGGTGCTTACACGAATCAAGTTAGGAATGAGATAAAGAGCCGAGAGCTCTAGAGACAAGAAGAAGCCGCAAACAGTTGCGGCTTCTTCTATATCATACGAATGAATAATATCAGTTAGCGGCCTCAAACTCTTTGAGGAAACGTACATCGTTCTCGGAGAACATGCGCAAGTCTTTTACCTGATATTTAAGATTGGTGATACGCTCGATACCCATACCAAGAGCGTAACCTGAATATACCTTGCTGTCGATGCCATTGAGCTCGAGCACGTTGGGATCTACCATACCGCAGCCAAGGATTTCAACCCAACCGGTACCCTTACAGAAGGGACAACCCTTACCGCCACAGATGTTACAACTGATATCCATCTCGGCTGAAGGCACGGTGAAGGGGAAGTATGAGGGACGTAGGCGAATCTTGGTCTCTTCTCCAAACATCTCCTTGGCAAAGAGCAAGAGGGCCTGCTTGAGGTCGGTAAACGATACATTCTTATCGACATAGAGTGCCTCCACTTGATGGAAGAAACAGTGTGCACGATAACTGATGGCTTCGTTACGATATACGCGACCGGGGCAGATGATGCGGATGGGGGGCTCGGCATTCTCCATCACACGGCTTTGCACAGATGAGGTGTGGGTACGGAGAATGATATCGGGATGTGCCTCGATGAAGAAGGTGTCTTGCATGTCGCGTGCGGGATGATCCTCTGCGAAGTTCATCGATGAGAATACATGCCAGTCATCTTCGACCTCGGGACCATCGGCAAGAGCGAATCCCATGCGTGCAAAGATATCGATAATCTCATTCTTCACGATAGACAGAGGATGGCGTGTACCCAACTCTACTGGGTAAGCAGTGCGGGTGAGGTCCATCTCGGCAGCACCACTGTCATTGGTTTCGAAGGCCTCTTTGAGTTCAGCGATACGCTCTGTAGCGCGGGTCTTCAATGCGTTGAGGCGCATGCCCACCTCTTTTTTCTGCTCGGCAGGCACGTTGCGGAAGTCGGCCATCAAGTCATTGATGGCTCCCTTTTTGCTGAGATACTTGATGCGCAGGGCTTCCAGTTCTTCTGCGCTATTGGCACTGAGGTTCTCGACCTCAGCCATGAGTGCTTCTATTTTATTTAACATGTTGATGTAATAATTGTCGTTTCTTATATATATGAATGATTCGTCGTTTTATTATCGTCCACTCTGTGCAACAAGGCGGTATACCTGACGGTTAAAGTCTTCAGCCTCGAGCAACTCTTCAAGGGTCAGGTGCATGCGATAGCGCCAATAGTTGAAGGGGTTGGCAGGCACGTTGATACGCTCTGATGCATGGTCGGCATAGCGCAAGTGCTCGTCGATAGCCATCCAATCTTGCAGGGGAAGAATAGTGAGCATGGCAGGCGAGTCGAGGTGTTGGCGAACGATTGTTTCGCATATCCATGCCTCGCAGCTTTCAGGTGCAGTGCCACGTTGGTGCAACATCTCACTCCAATATCGTTGAGTGAGTGGACGATCCTCTTCCCACCATCCACGTATGCCACTCATGTCATGGGTTGAAGTGGTGCATACAGAGTAGTAGGGATAATTGGCTGGATTGTCAAAACTACATCCATAAGCCTTGGGCATACGTTGTATCTCAAGTGAGAGTATACGTAACTCGTCCATTACGGCAGGTACGCAAGCAGGTATCATACCGAGGTCTTCACCGCACACCAGCATGTCGGTGCAGTCGGTGAGAGCGGGCAGCTTCTTCATCGCTTCTGCTTGCCAGAAGTCATTGTGACGATGGTAGTAGAAGTGGTCGTGTAGAGCATAGTATGCCTTACGCTCACTTTCGTTCAACGCCTTGAATGACTCGGTCTCAAAGCCATTGATACGTGGGTGATAAGTGTTGGGCTGATAGGGGTCTTCAACGAAGAGCACATCAGTCTCGTCATCTTTACTATAGGGAGTGGCGTGGCGTTCCTTGTAGAAGGCAATGCCATATGAGCCAATCTCTGTTGTCGTCAGCGGCATGGCAGGGTTGAAGTGACCGAGCAATCCGCTCTTGGTATATCCGGGAATCTCCCAGATACGGAAGAAACCGAGCAAGTGGTCAATGCGGTAGGCATCGAAGTAGTCGGCCATCTTGGTGAAACGCTGAGCGAACCAGTGGTATCGTTCTGCAGCCATGGCTTGCCAATTATAGGTAGGGAATCCCCAGTTCTGTCCATCGCGTGCAAAGGCATCAGGTGGAGCACCTGCCTGACTCTCAAGGCAGAACAATCCTGGATTGCACCATGCTTCCACACTGGTACGGCTAATACCGATGGGTATATCACCCTTGAGCACTACACCATGTTGATGAGCGTACTCGGCAGCGCGTTTGAGTTGCATGTGCAGATGGTATTGGATAAAGAGGTAGAGGGGACCTTCGGCCTCACCTAACTCTTCGCGATAAACGGCATCATCGCCCCACTGAGTGTAGTCGGGGGTACCATATTTGTCGCGCAGATAGCAGAACGCGGCATAAGGACGTAGCCATGAAGCATTCTCTTCATAAAAGCGCTTGTATGAAGCAGATGCCAATGTACGCTCTCCTTCTTGTGCGAATATGCGACGTAGGTAGTCCCACTTGGCAGTTATGACAGCGTCATAATCTATTTGAGGCAACTTATTGAGTTGTTTCTGTAACTTGCGGAATTCTTTCATGGCTTCCGAATCATCCAAGACGCCAACCTCCTCAAGAGCGATGTATGCAGGATTAAGTGCAAAGCATGAGATGGCATTGTAAGGATATGACTCGTGCCAATTGCGATTCATGGTTGTGTCATTTACAGGCAGGAGCTGCAAGAAACATTGTCCTGTCTTGGCAGCCCAATCAACCATCAGAGGGATATCAGAAAATTCTCCTATTCCGAAACTCTTCTTTGAGCGCAAAGAGAATACCGGGATGGCTACACCCGCTCCGCGCCAATGTTCCTGAGGATCACGCAAACCGTAGTTACGCAACACTCGTAATGTGACATCGCTGTAATGATCTATATGAATCTGACGATTATCGCCAGGTTCCCAAGCCACCAGCTGATACTTGTCACTCGCAGCGTTCTTCTCAAGAATGATAAATTTGAACTCACAATATTCGTTCATCTCATCTTTGTTGAGCCACAACTGCCATTCTGTCCCGTAGGGCTCCATGAGGCGTGCACGGTCAACATCCCAGCCTCCTAAACTTTCCACATCGCCACAGACTGCCAACATCTGCCCCTTTCGCAGTGTGGGAGCATCGCAACAGATGCATATGCCTGCTGCGCCATGAGGGTTGTGGCCATGTGCGTCGTGTGCAAAGATAGCCTTTGTGAAAGCCGATGAGTAGAAGGGGGCGAGTGATGAACGTTCTTTCCAGTGGTCGCTGATATGGACATGTCCATGCAACGTCTCCGGCAAGAGGTGATGTCTCCACTCGGCACGTTTGATAGCACCATTTTCGACAACTACGAAGGTATAGGGCGTTGACGCTTTATAGTCGCCTTCGAGGGTGATGAACCATCGGCCCTGACCATCAGTTTGCATACATTGTGTAGAAGCACTGTGCACATTGGCTACGGTGCTAAACGCGAGATGAATATTTTCACCCCATTGCGTATCGTAATGTAGAGTAATCGTGAGTTTCATGCTGCGAAGTTAGCAAAAAAAAATATAAAAGAGCGAAATAATACCTGGTTTGTCAATAAATGAAGGAAAAAACTTGGTTTGTGTGCTGTATTGTTGAAAAAATCGTACCTTTGCGCTATGAAGAAGAAACTGTTGGGTATGGACCTTGCCGAGATGCAGGCAGTGGCCAAAGAGATGGGTATGCCGGGTTTTGCTGCGCGGCAGATGATGGAATGGGTGTATGTGCGTCGTGTACGTTCCATCAATGAGATGACCAACCTTTCACTCAAACACCGTGAGGCGCTGAACCAACACTATGAAGTAGGCGTTATCGACCCTGTGGAGGGGATATATTCGGTAGACGGAACCATCAAATACCTGTTCAAGATACGTGAAGGGCAGTTCGTTGAGGCGGTATATATCCCCGATGACGATCGCGCCACACTATGCGTATCGTCGCAAGTGGGCTGCAAGATGCACTGCGCCTTCTGCATGACGGGACGTCAGGGATTTAGTGCACACCTTACAGCAGGTGAGATTCTGAACCAGTTCTATGCCATTCCCGAAAGTGCATCGCTCACCAATGTGGTGATGATGGGTATGGGTGAACCGCTTGACAATACCGACGAGGTGCTCAAGGCTTTGCGTCTGATTACTGACACCAAGTTGTTGGCATGGAGTCCACGCCGCATCACCCTATCGACGGTTGGCGTGAAGGGTAATCTCAAGCGTTTTCTTGACGAGAGCGATTGTCACCTGGCTATCAGCCTACATGCGCCGACGCCACAGTTGCGTAGTGAACTGATGCCTGCCGAACGCATATATTCCATCACCGAAATGGTGGAAGTGCTTAAGGGCTATGATTTCACGGGACAACGCCGCTTGTCATTCGAATATATCCTGTTTGATGGCGTTAATGACACGATGGCCGATGCCCGCAAACTCGTGCGTCTGCTCGATGGATTGCAGTGTCGCATCAATCTCATCCGTTTCCATGCCATCCCTGACTCTGCACTCGACGGAGTTCCGATGGAACGTATGGTAGCATTCCGCGACTATCTTACACGCCATGGATTATTCACCACCATCCGTGCTTCTCGCGGTGAAGACATCTACGCGGCATGTGGCATGCTTTCTACCAAGAAATTAAAGAACCAACCCATTCAATAGTAAGAATATGAAGAGACACTTTGTTTATATGTTTGCCTGTTTCATGGCATTATGCATAACCAGCTGTGGTAACGGAAATCATAAGGAAGAGACTGCTAACGAGGAGACCTCTACTGCCAACATCAAGAAGGAGGTTGCAAAGACCGAGCCAGCCAAGAAGAAGGCTAAGGGGAAAAGCAAAAAGAGTTTCATGTTGCCCAATGCCAGTGGCCTGCCCTACGAGATGCTTGTGGTGATGCCCGACGACCAGTGGGACCGTCCTCTGGGTCGTGCCGTCTTTAATGTTCTTGACACCGATGTGCCCGGACTACCCCAGTCGGAACGTTCGTTTCGCATCACACGCATAGATCCTAGCGGTATGAACAGCAACATGTTCCGTATCATGCGTAACATCATCAAGGTCGATATTCAGAACATCTATACCCAACCCAAGTTCAAGTTTGCCCGAAATGTATATTCTTACCCACAGATGGTCATGACCCTACAGGCTCCCAATGAAGAGAGCTTGGCTACGTTCGTGGAGGAGAATGCCCAGTCTATCATTGACTTCTTCACTAAGGCTGAGATGAACCGTGAGATTGAGAATCTGCGTGAGAAACATAACCCCGAGGTTTCACGCCTGGCCAAAGAGATTCTTGGCGTTGACGTATGGGTACCTTGGGAGGTCGACAACTACAAGAAGGGAAAGGACTTCCTTTGGGCATCAACCAATACAGGAAAGAAAGATATGAGTATCGTACTCTATTCATACCCCTACACTGACAAGAACACCTTCACCCTCGAATATTTCCTCAACAAACGTGACTCGGTAATGAAAGTCAATATCCCCGGTGGTCCCGAAGGCAGTTACATGACTACACAGCACGACTATGTATATGTGAAGGATGCTACCGTACGTGGCAAGTATGCTCAAGTAGCACGTGGCTTGTGGCGTGTACAGGGCGACCGCATGGGCGGTCCATTCGTGTCACACTCTCGAGTAGACGAGGTCAACGGACGCGTCATCGTCGCCGAAGCATTTATCTATGCCCCCGAATCGCTCAAACGCGACCTTATGCGTCGTATGGAGGCAGCGCTCTACACCGTACAACTCCCCGAAGAGGAGGTAAAGAATATCGCATACAATCTGGAAGAAATCATCATAGAACCTGAAATAAAATAAGAATCAATGGAACAGAATAGAATCAGAATTGGTATAACTCAAGGAGACATCAATGGCATCGGCTACGAAGTGATACTGAAGTCCTTCGAAAACCCCACAATGCTCGAACTTTGCACACCAATCGTATATGGATCACCTAAGATCATGACCTACCACCGCAAAGTATTGAATCTGGAGACCTCATTTACCATTATCAATTCGGCCTCTGAGGTGCAACATGGCAAAATCAACGTGGTCAACTGCAATGAAGACGAGGTAAAGGTCGATTTGGGAAAGCCCTCTCGTGAATCGGGCAAGGCAGCCTTTGATGCTTTGGAGAAAGCCATGACCGAGTATAAGGAAGGACTGTTTGATGTGCTTGTAACCGCCCCTATCCATAAGCAGATGATACAATCCGAGGCCTTTACCTTCCCTGGCCATACCGAATATATAGAGCAGTCGGTCGGCGAGGGCGCCAAGGCACTCATGATACTTGCCAGCGACCGTTTGCGTGTTGCTCTTGTGACTGGCCATGTACCAGTGTCTAAGGTGTCTTCAGTGCTCACAAAAGAACTCATAGAGGAAAAACTACAGTTGTTCAACACCTCACTGAAAGCAGACTTCGGCATCGGTGCTCCCCGCATAGCAGTATTGTCACTCAACCCTCATGCCGGTGATGGTGGTGTTATCGGCACAGAAGAGGAAACAATTATTACGCCCGCCATCAAGGCCATGCGCGAACAGGGAATCATCTGCTACGGTCCCTTCCCCGCCGACGGATTCTTCGGCAATGGCACATATACCCACTTCGATGGAGTGTTGGCCATGTATCACGACCAAGGCCTTACCCCTTTCAAGGTATTGGCAATGGACGAGGGTGTCAACTTCACTGCAGGCCTTCCTCTTGTGCGCACATCGCCCGATCATGGCACCGCATTTGACATTGCCGGTAAGGGCGAAGCCTCTGAGAACTCGTTCCGTCAGGCTGTATATATGGCTATTGATATCTTCCGCAATCGTAAGGGAGAAGCCGAAGCATCCCGCAACCCTTTGCGCAAGCTCTACTTTGAGAAACGTGACGATAGCGATAAGTTGAAGTTAGAATAATGGTTTACGCGATATTGGCTGCTGGCGAAGGCTCGCGCTTGACTCAAGAGGGCTGCGAGGTTCCCAAGCCCTTGGTATGCATACAGGATGAGACGCTCATTGGGCGTCTCATCCGCGTGTTCGTAGCTAATGGTGCCACACGCATCGTTATCATCGTCAACGAGCAGCATAGTGCCACGCAGGCCTATGTGCGCAATCTCTCACTCCCCATACCCCTTGATATTGTCGTCCAGTCCACTCCCAGTTCCATGCACAGCCTTTATGCCATACGCGACTACTTGGCTGCCGAGGAGCGTTTCTGTATCACTACGGTCGACACCATCTTTTCGGAGCAAGAATTCGCCAACTATATACGCACATTCCGTGAAGGGAATCTTGATGGCCTGATGGCCGTCACGACCTATGTGGATGATGAGAAGCCACTCTATGTACAGACAGCGGCAGATTTCACCATCACCAACTTCTGCGACACTTGCGAGGGACACTGCACCCATGTGTCGGGGGGAATCTATTGCCTTACGTCCAAGGCACTCGATACCCTATCGCGCTGTATTGAAGCGGGCAAGGCACGCATGCGCAATTTCCAACGCCAACTCGTGGCCGATGGCCTCCGCTTACAGGCTTATCCCTTCAGTAAAATAATTGATGTGGACCATTGCTCTGACATTCCTAAGGCCGAGCAATTAATATCCTCTTGGCAATGACACAGGTCTTAGGCATATTCCGTGCAGCCTGCTACTCACCAGGCATGGTTGATCGTGACGAAGCCATACTGCGTGCAGTGATGCAGAGACTCTCGGCTGCTGGCCATGCCGTAGAACTCCTCCATGAAGAGGAGCTCTCCCCTGAGACACCGATGCCCGATGTGGTGTTCCACATGGCCCGATCGCCCCAGGCACTCGCCCTATTGCAAGTATGGCAAGAGGCAGGATGCCGAGTCATCAATTCCGTAGAGGGAGTACGCCATGTTGAACGCGCCACCCTCGCCAGATGGTGCGCCGAGCAAGGTATCCCTACTCCCCGGACATGGATTGTAGACACTGCATATGATGGTATCGATTGGGTGCAGACCACCGATGGACAGTCCGGAGCCATCAGTTTCCCCTGTTGGGTGAAGCGTGCGGGAGATTGTGCTCAGCAGGCTGAGGACGTGTGCCGTGTCTCTGACGCGCAAAGTTATCGGGAGTGTCTGGCCCAGTTTCAAGCCCGTGGCATCACCCACGCCGTCGTGATGGAACACATTGAAGGACCATGTGTGAAGTTCTATACCGTGCAGGGGGCCGATTTCTTCCATTGGCTTCCAGCAGACAGGTTAGGATATGAAAAGTTCTCCACCTCGGTCATCCATGACGATACGAGCACAACGAACATTGATGCCATATTCTCAGATTTCCATTTCCCCATCCCCAACATCCCATTAGACATCTATGGTGGCGATGCTATCATAGGTGCCGACGGCATTGCCCGTCTCATCGACCTCAACGATTGGCCTAGCTTCTCGGCATGTCGCGAAAAAGCAGCCGATGCCATTGCACGGCTGCTTTCATGACGCTCGAGTATTTCTATTATTGGTGTCCGATAAAGTTTCATCAACTCAATATCTCATGTGAATAGGCGTCTTGATTGTGATATTTGCGGTTGTTTTTCATTTATAAGCCCCTATAGCTGTATTAGGTTGAACGAATCGCTCGGCTTTAGCGTCAGCACTGTCCTGCACTGTCCCCCTGGCAGGGGGACGAGCACGAAGTGCGGAGGGGGTACAAGAGGGGAAGGGGGTGTAGAGCTATACGGTAGCTTCATGCACCCCCTCCGTTTCGTTTCACTTCACTCGTCCCCCTGTCTGGGGGACAGTGCAGGCAGCGACGCTGAGTATATTCTGAGTTTTAGAGTTTATCGGACACCAATATATTTCTATACCTTAATTGATCCGATAATTCAATCCGTCATGGTTCTTTATGTAGTTTATCAAGTCCTTGTGTACGGATATCTTTACCTTTTTCGATATTAATTCTGCATGATAGTGTCCTTCGCCATCCCTGATGAAGAAGAGAAGCTCAGTCTTTCCCGGATGCTCCTCCAGCAATACTAGAAGTTCGTTGACCACTTCATCATCCAACGCATCGATCAGAGCCTCTATCTTGAAACTCTCAATCAGTGTATCCTTGACGTTAGGCAGAAGTTCTATAGTGCCCACTCTCAGTTCATATTGCTCCGGATTAAATTTGCGGGGAGCCAGACGTCCTCTGATATAAAGGAAGTAACCCTCTTTCATATAGTTGTTCCAGCGCATCCAGTCCTCACCGAAGAGAGCAATTTCGTAAGTACCGGTGAAGTCCTCAAGTCTGGTGATACCAAAAGGTTTGTTGTTCTTCGTAAACCCACTACGCACACCTGTCACCACACCTCCCATTGTAACGTCACACTCCTCTTTCCTATCCAGTAACACAGGAAGATTAGCCATGGTTGCCGAACACACATCTTCGAGTATGACACGGTATTCGTCGAGCGGATGGGCCGAGAGATAGATACCCACGAGGTCGCGTTCTTTGTTGAGGCGCTCGATAGTGGACCATTGGGGCACATCATCGGGAACTTTGGGTTGTGCTACTGCTTGACTCATACCATCCATGCCGAAGAGGGAGTTCATGGCTTGGGCACGCTCGGTCTGCACCAAGGAGCCGTAGCGGATGAGGATGTCGAGGAAGCTCTCTTTCTTGGCATTCTCGGCAAAGTACTCTTCGCGTTTCATATCGGTGAAGCAGTCGAAGCCGCCTGAGAGAGCCAGGCACTCGAGGTTCTTGCGGTTGCAGGCTTGTAGGTTGACGCGCTCTACAAAGTCGTAGATGTTCTTGTAGGGGCCATTGGCTTCGCGCTCGCGGATGATGGCTTCTACAGCACCCTCGCCTACACCTTTCACACCGCCGAGGCCGAAACGGATATCGCCCTTGGCATTGACTGAGAACTTCATGTAACTCTCGTTGACATCGGGGCCAAGCACGTTGATGCCCATGGCTTTGCACTCGTCCATGAGCTTGGTGATTTCGTCGATACGCGAGAGGTTGCGCGAGAGGTTGGCAGCCATGTACTGAGGTGGGTAGTTGGCCTTGAGGTAGGCGGTCTGATAGGCTACCCATGAGTAGCAGGTGGCATGGCTCTTGTTGAAGGCATAGGAGGCAAACTTCTCCCAGTCGCCCCAGATCTTGTCTAGAATCTTGGGGTCGTGACCGTTCTTCTTTCCGCCCTCGATGAACTTGGGCTTCATCTTGTCTACGATGTCCTTCTTCTTCTT
>JAZONI010000112.1:0-3979 GCA_045654445.1 Bacteroidaceae bacterium
GGGATATGCCGCCCACGAACAGGAGACACTGACACAAGTCATCGAAGCACGCAGCAAGGCAACCTCCATCAACATCGATGCCGAGAACCTCACCCCCGAGACCTTGAAGGCCTACCAGAAGGCACAGGGCGAGATAGGCAGCGCGCTAGGCCGTCTCATCGCATTGGGTGAAGCCTACCCCGACCTCAAGGCCAACGAAAACTTCAAGGAGCTGCAGGCACAACTCGAAGGCACCGAGAACCGCATTGCCGTAGAGCGTCGCAACTTCAACGATGCCACACGCAGCTACAACACCTACCTGCGCAAATTTCCCCGCAACATCCTCAGCAACATCTACGGCTTCGACACCAAGCCCTACTTCGAAGCCGAGGAAGGCACCCACAATGCCCCCAAGGTAGAGTTCTGATAAAATACAGATAGTATACAAACAAAGAGGTCGGTACACATGGTGCCGGCCTCTACTGTTGATTTAAGGGTTAGAATTCTGCTAAAAGCTAAGAGCGAGCCAAAAGCCAAAGGCTGCGGCCTTGCCGCTTACTCCATCGCCTCACTCGAGATACGCTTCAGCGAGAAGTCCATCGCCACAGCCTTCTTGAGCTCCACGTCGGGTCGGAACACGATGCGGTGGCTCTTGATCATCGCTGAGGGTGAGAAGTCACTGGCAGCCATCGCGTCCTGCGAGTAGCACTTGCCCTGCAAGCTCACCTAGAAGCGGCCTCGCGGGTTATTCCCCGTTATTGGGTAGGCCTCGTATTGTCCCCCGAGATTAGGGGTGTAGCAAGGGCTTCAGAAGGTTGGCCATGAGGAACTTCGATGAAATGGGCGATTTTGCTCGTTTATTAGGTTACAAAAGTTCATAAATCGGTTGGCAGCGGCATGATCTGAGAACTTCCGTCTTCGTGATCGTATAGCGTTGCGCTACGTCAGGCCGTGCAACCCCCAAAAATGGGCAGTGCGAATTTTCTGTACCGAGCCTCCAGTACTCGAATACCGGAGGCTCGGTACTGCAGTACTGGCCCGTCAGTACTGCTCCATCTGTCAACTTTTTTAGGACAAACGCCTTGTGAAATTCGAATAGACCCTCTGCCAACGCCAACCGATTTATGAACTTTTGTGACCTTGTGTCTTTATTTCCTCACGCAAAGACGCAGAAAAAATGGGCCAAGTTTTGGTTATTCGGCGCTCTTTTACTAACTTCGCCACTCATTGCGAAGAACCGATTATGATAAATGTCATCCCCGCCATTGACCTGATAGATGGCAAGTGTGTGCGCCTCACCAAGGGCGACTACAATCAAAAGAAGGAGTATAGCGCGTCGCCACTCGACATGGCGCTGCGCTACCAAGATATAGGCATCGGCCGACTGCACCTCGTGGACCTCGACGGGGCCAAAAGCAGCAGCCCCAGGAACCTGCATGTGCTGGAGGAGATCGCTACGCGCACCTCGCTCGACATTGAGTGGGGAGGGGGCATCAAGAGCGACGAGGCTCTGCGCGACGCCTTCAACGCCGGTGCCTGCCACCTCATCATAGGTAGCGTGGCGGTGAGTAATCCCGACCTGTTTGCCCGCTGGCTGCAGACCTACGGGGGCGACCGCCTCATCCTCGGTGCCGACGTGTCTGAAGGACGCGTGGCTATCAACGGATGGCTGGAGCAGTCGGAACTGACTATCGATACCCTTATCGAGCGCTTCCGCCCCTACGGATTGCGCGAGGTGATATGTACCGACATTACCAAAGATGGTATGCTGCAGGGGCCTACCTTCGAGCTCTATGGCCGACTGCAGGCGGCATATCCCGAGCAGGACATCATCGTGAGCGGTGGCATCAGCAGCATGGACGACATACGCCGCCTCGACGAGATGGGGCTGCGCCACGTGATCGTGGGCAAGGCAATCTATGAGGGGAGAATAAAATTAGATGAACTTAAGGATTTTATTTTAAGGAGATAAAGGAAGTTAATGGAGATAAATGGAGATAAATGCCAATAGTGTCGTACGCGCGAATAAAACATTTGGCCTTTATCTCCCAAAGGAGCGGAGCGACTATCTCCTTTTAACTCCCTTTAACTACACAAAAACAGAAAAACAGATGTTAGCCAAACGCATTATACCTTGCCTCGACGTGAAGGATGGCCGCACGGTGAAAGGCATCAACTTCGAGGGACTGCGCGATGTGGGCGATGCCGTCGCACTGGGCAGCAAGTATGCCCGCGAGGGTGCCGACGAACTGGTATACCTCGACATCAGCGCCACGCAGGAGGGACGCAACACCTTCACGCACCTCGTGAGCCGTATAGCCCAGGAGATAGACATCCCCTTCACCGTAGGGGGAGGCATAGGCACCATCGATGACGCGAGCCGTCTGCTCGATGCGGGTGCCGACAAGATAAGCATCAACAGCGCTGCCATACGCCGACCCGAGCTGATCGACGAGATAGCCTCGAAGTATGGTTCGCAGTTTGTGGTCATCGCCATCGATGCCCGCCTCACCGACGGACAATGGCTCGCCACAACACACGGCGGCAAGCGGGCCACCGACAAGGAGCTCTTTGCCTGGGCACACGAGGCACAGGAGCGCGGGGCGGGCGAGCTGCTCTTCACCTCGATGAACCACGACGGCACGCGCCAGGGATACCCCTGCGACACCTTTGCCCGACTGGCCGAGCACCTGCGCATACCCATCATCGCCTCGGGCGGTGCAGGAAGCATCGACGATATCGCCGACGTGCTGACCCACGGACGTGCCGATGCTGCACTGGCTGCGAGCATCTTCCACTATGGAGAGATACCCATACCCGTGCTCAAGCAGGCACTCAGCGAAAGGGGTATTGCGGTGAGAAGATAAAGAGAGGGCCTCCCCTAACCCCTCCCAAGGAGGGGGACAACGGAGTCCGCTGAAATAACATAAAAAAGAAATAGAATATAAATAAGCCTTCGCCACGATGCCAAAGTCACCCCTCCTTGGGAGGGGAAGGGGGAGGCTCCTAATAATTATAAAGTATATGACCTTCCAAGATTTCAACCTCAGCAAGACAGCAGACGGGCTGCTTCCCGTCATCATACAGGATGCCGACAGCCTCAAGGTGCTGATGCTCGGCTATATGAACCAGGAGGCTTTCGAGAAGAGCCAGGCCGAAGGGCGCGTCACCTTCTACAGCCGCACACGCCAGGCCCTCTGGACCAAGGGGGAGACGAGCGGCAACTACCTGCACATCGTAGACATGTATAAGGACTGCGACGGCGACACGCTGCTCATCATGGCACGCCCCGACGGACCTACCTGCCACCGCGGCACCACGGCATGCTTTGACACGCGCGACAACGAGGGATTCCTCGGCACGCTCGAAGCCTGCATCAAGGACCGCCACGCCAAGATGCCCGAAGGCTCGTACACCACCTACCTCTTCAACAAGGGTGTGAACAAGATAGCGCAGAAGGTGGGCGAAGAGGCCGTAGAGACCGTCATCGAAGCCATAGACGGCAACCGCGAGCGCTACCTCTACGAGGCTGGCGACCTGCTATACCACCTGCTCGTGCTCACCGAGCAGATGGGATGCTCGCTCTCGGATCTCGAGGATGAGCTGGCCAAGCGACACAAGTAAGGATACATCGCATAGGCAGATAAAAAAATTATTGGTGTCCGATAAACTCTAAACGCAGAATATACTCAGCGTCGCTGCCGGCACCCTATCGGGTCCTCCGTCGCGCAGAGCACTGCGCTCCCCTCACTCGGTACGGCTTGGCATTTAGCCAACCCTCTAAAGGCCTCGCTACGCCCCCAGACAGGGGGACGAGTGAAGTGAAACGAAACGGAGGGGGTGCATGAAGCTACAGTATAGCTCTACACCCCTCCGCTCCTCTTTGTTCCGATCGTCCCCCTACCCCTCTTGTACCCCCTCCGCACTTCGTGCTCGTCCCCCTGCCAGGGGGACAGTGCTGACGGCTCAAGCCGAGCCTATTCACATGAGATATTGAGTT
>JAZONI010000113.1:0-15097 GCA_045654445.1 Bacteroidaceae bacterium
GGACTACTATCGTTTCCGTGACCATCTCTATGCAGATTTCAATTATCTGCAAGGACTTGATGATTTAGGATGCATACAGTTTGCAGGCGGTTATCCCGGCAATCTGCATGACGAAATCAATGACTTCAGCATCATCTCAGGCGTTTTGGCTCGTAGTGAGGAGTTTGACTTGATTCACGCACACGACTGGCTGACATACCCCGCTGGTGTGCATGCCAAGATGGTGAGCGGAAAACCATTGTGTATCCATGTTCATGCTACCGACTTCGACCGCTCTCGCGGTAAGGTGAACCCCACTGTATACAGCATTGAGAAGAACGGTATGGATCATGCCGATTGTATCATGTGCGTATCAGAGCATACACGTCAGACTGTAATCCATCAGTATCACCAAGACCCACGCAAGTGTGTGGCTATGCACAATGCCGTTTATCCTCTCAGTCAGGAATTGCAAGATATCGTACCCAATAAGAACCCCAAAGAAAAGGTGGTTACATACTTGGGACGTATTACCATGCAGAAGGGACCCGAGTACTTCGTGGAAGCTGCTGCCAAGGTGCTCCAGCGCACTCGCAACATCCGTTTCTGCATGGCAGGTAGCGGTGACATGATGAATGCTATGATTCATTTGGCTGCCGAGCGCGGTATTGCAGACCGTTTCCACTTCCCAGGATTCCAGAAAGGACGTCAAGTATATGAGTCATATAAGAATTCTGATGTATTTGTGATGCCATCTGTTTCTGAGCCTTTCGGTATCGCACCGTTGGAGGCTATGCAGTGCGGTTGTCCCTCAATCATTTCAAAGCAATCCGGTTGCGGCGAGATTTTGGACAATGTAATCAAGGTTGACTACTGGGACATCAACGCTTTGGCAGATGCAATGTATAGCGTATGTACAAACGAAGCTCTGTACAACTACCTCTCTGAGGAAGGTATCAAGGAGGTGGACCGTATCACATGGGAGAAGGTCGGCTTGCGCATACGTGAGTGCTATAATCAGCTTTGTGGCCGTGGTTATTTCAATAATGACGAGTACCTCACTGCTGTAAAAGATATTAAATAAGAGGCGATTACGCTGAAAATACAAAATCAAAAGATTAAAAATTCTAGTTATGAAAACCATTTGTCTTTATTTTGAGATACATCAGATTGTCCATCTGAGAAGGTACCGCTTTTTTGATATAGGTACCGACCACTACTACTACGATGACTATGCTAACGAAAGTAGTATTAGTGATATTGCCGAGCGTTCATACGTGCCCGCTCTCACCACTTTGCTCGATATGATCAAGAGCAGCGGTGGCTACTTTAAGGTTGCTTTCTCACTCTCGGGTGTAGGCCTCGAGCAACTCGAGCGCTATGCTCCTCAGGTAGTGGAACTCTTGCAGGAGATTAACAAGACTGGTTGCTGCGAATTCCTCGCTGAGCCCTACTCACACGGTCTCTCATCTTTGGCAAACGAAGAGAGCTTCCGCAACGACGTTGACCGTATGTGCAAGAAGATTAAGCAGGTATTCGGCAAGACTCCTAAGGTGTTCCGTAACTCTAGCTTGATTTATAGCGATGACATCGCCGCTCAGGTAGCCGCTATGGGCTTCAAGGGCATACTCACCGAAGGTGCTAAGCACATCCTCGGTTGGAAGAGCCCCCACTACCTCTATCACGCTAACACCAATCCTAACTTGAAGGTGTTGCTCCGCGACTACAAACTGTCTGATGATATCTCACTCCGTTTCTCTAACCCCTCATGGGAGGCATATCCTTTGATGGCAGGTACATATGCTGATTGGATTGCTCAGACTCCTGCAGAGGAAGAGGTAATCAATATCTTCATGGAGTTGTCGGCTCTCGGTATCTTCCAGCCCTTGAGTTCAAACATCCTTGAATTCTTCAAGGCATTGCCCGAGTGTGCTCGCGAGCGTGGTATCTCATTCTCTACTCCGAGCGATGTTATCAAGAACTACAAGTCAGTAGGTCCCGTAGATGTACCTTATCCTATGTCATGGGTCGACGAAGAACGCGATATCAGCTCATGGTTGGGTAACACCATGCAGCGTGAGGCTTTCAACAAACTTTACAGCGTAGCTGAGCGTGTTATCATCGGTCTCGACAAACGTATCAAGCAAGACTGGGATTATCTGCAGGCAAGTGATAACTTCCGCTTCATGACTACTAAGGAGAACAAGGTTGGTATGAACCGTGGTATCTACGATTCACCTTTCGATGCGTTCACCAACTATATGAATATCCTCGGTGACTTCATCAGTCGTGTCAATGCCCTCTATCCCGTTGATATCGACAATGAAGAACTCAATGCCCTTCTCACTACCATCAAGAACCAAGATGAAGAAATCGAGGCCTTGAATGCAGAGTTGGAGAAGATTAAGGGTGTGACAGTTCTTGCTGAAGAGGTGAAGCCCAAGAAGGCTGCAGCCAAGAAACCCGCTGCAAAGAAAACCAAGAAGGCTGAGGAATCCAAGTCAGAATAAGCTAAACTTTGATTATACAAGAGAAAGGACCTATTCGTAAATAGGTCCTTTCTCTTGTATGTTAATAATGCTGATAATGAGTTTGATTGCGATTAGTCAAACAAGTTCTTGAATTTGCGGAAAATCTTCTCCTTCAGGCTCTCGTTGGGGCGGAAGTTATCTGACTTCTGGAACTTCTCCATCGCCGCCTTCTCGTCGCGGCTCAAGGTCTCGGGGATGTATACGCTGATGTTTACCAGCAGGTCGCCCGTGCCGTAGCCGTTCACGCTAGGCAATCCCTTGCCGCGCAGGCGCAACACCTTACCCGGTTGTGTGCCCGGCTCAATCTTTACGCGCACCTTACTGTCGATGGTGGGTATGTCTGCCGTGCCACCCAGTGTGGCGGTAGGTATGTCGAGCAGGAGGTTATATATCAGGTCATTCTCGTCGCGTATGAGCTCAGCGTGTGGCTCCTCCTCCACGAGTATGAGCAGGTCGCCCGGCACGCCATTGCGCTTGCCCGCGTTGCCCTTGCCGTTCATCGAGAGCTGCATGCCCTCGGCCACGCCAGCGGGAATCTTCACGGTCACAATCTCCTCGGCATATACGATGCCCTCGCCGCTACAGTGCGGACACTTGTTCTTGATGATCTTGCCCTCACCATTGCATCGGGGACACACGCTCTGTGTCTGCATCATGCCGAAGATGCTCTGCTGGGTGCGTGTCACCGAGCCTGTACCATTACATTCGGGGCAGGTCTCTGTGCCGCTATTGCCATCGGCACCCGTGCCACCGCAATGCTCACAGGGCACATATTTCTTCAGCTTGAGTTTCTTCTCCACGCCCTCGGCAATCTCCTTGAGGCTGAGCTTCACCTTGATGCGGAGGTCTGAGCCGCGGAAGCGACGCGCCTGCTGACGCTGGCCACCGCCACCGAAACCGCCAAAGCCGCCGAAGCCGCCATGGCCACCGAAGATGTCGCCAAACATCGAGAAGATATCATCCATAGACATGCCCTGTCCGCCATAGCCGCCACCAGCAGCGCCACCCATGCCGGCATGGCCAAACTGGTCGTAGCGAGCGCGCTTGTTATCGTCGCTCAATACCTCGTAGGCCTCGGCAGCCTCTTTGAACTTATCCTCGGCCTCCTTGTCACCCGGGTTGCG
The DNA here is from genome assembly GCA_045654445.1 of Bacteroidaceae bacterium. Taxonomy (GTDB): domain Bacteria; phylum Bacteroidota; class Bacteroidia; order Bacteroidales; family Bacteroidaceae; genus UBA1189. The sequence goes on from JAZONI010000113.1 coordinate 3,635, forward strand.
GTCGGGGTGATACTTGATGGCCATCTTCTTGTATGCCTTCTTTATCTCATCGGCCGACGCCTTCTTGTCGACGCCAAGGACCTCGTAGTAATCTCTCTTTTCCATAAATTGGGAGCCTCCCCCTTTTGTTGCAGCTTTCAGCACTCCTCCTATTGAGAACAGAAGTTCTCGTCGTCGCAACCAACGCTTTCATATCGCGTTGGTTCAAGGAGGGGTGATGCGCGCATCGCGGAAGATTCTTGTTTTACTTTTGTTGTGTTATGTTGATGTCTTTTTCTGTTGTTTCAGTGGTCTCTGTAGCTCCCTCCCTTCGGGGGAGGGCAGGGGGAGAGGCCTCCTTTATTGTCCTACCGCTACTTTAGCGTGACGTATCACCTTGTCGCCCAGCTTGTATCCAGCCTGTACGCAATCGAGGATCTTGCCTTTCAGCTCCTCGGTGGGTGCGGGTATCAGAGCGATAGCCTCGTGGTAGTCGGTGTCGAAGTCCTGGCCCTCGGTCTCGATCTTCTCCAGTCCCTGTTGTGTGAGGGTGTTCTTGAACTTCTGTGCGATGAGTTTGAATCCCTCGATGCAAGCGTCGGCGTCCATACCCTTCTCCATGTTGTCGAGTGCGCGATCCATGTCGTCCACGATGGGTAGCTCAGCCACGATCACCTTCTCGGCAGCGCTCTTGATGAGGTCAGCCTTCTCCTTCATGGTGCGCTTGCGGTAGTTGTCAAACTCGGCCGCCTGACGCAGGTATCGGTCATGTAGCTCGGCAATCTTCGCTTCCGCCTCGGCCAGTTGCAACTTCAGTTGCTCCTCCTCGGTGAGCGGCTCCTCGGGCTGCTCTTCGGTGTTGTCTACGCTATCATTGTTCTCGGGAGTAGCGGTCTCTTCGGCCGCAGTGGTCAACTCCTCATCATTCATCTTCTTTTCTTCTTGAGTGCTCATATGTGATATTTGCTAATTTTCAGTTATGCAGACAATATTTCATAATTCATTCAACAAAAACCATACCGCAAGGGTTCGCCGTGACATATCCTTGCGAATGGTTGTCAATTACTGCCATGTTGTGCCAAATTGGCGGCTTAGAAAGATGGTAGTTTGTATGACCTTAGAACGCAAAAAATGAAGATTTTTAACTGATCTAATTATAGAGCTTGCAAGGTCTGTATTGTTGCTGCTACATGCGCTTTCGCTCTCCCTCCTTGCTCTTAAGGGCATCGATGGTACCTTGGATAAGGTAGCCTACGGTATATCCTTCGTACCTAACTGCGGCGGCATTGGGGAATATGATCTTGAACTTCGACTCTATGGCGGTCAGGATGTTGGCAATGTTCATAGAGTCGGCATTAAGATCGTTGAGCAGGTTTGTTTCGTGAGTGATGGAGTCGGGCGATATTGTCAGTTCCTTGGCAATGAATCCTTTGATGACTTTCTCTATGGTCTTTTCACGCATCATGGCATTCTGCTTTATTTGTCGGTCATAATGTCTACCACCATCTTGTTGGTTTCTTGCATGGCCTCGCGCCCGATGCTGGTGAGGTTGCGTATGCTACGGTCTACATCGTCATCGATGATGCCCTCCATGCTGCTAACCGAGCGGCTCTGCATGGCGAGCATGGCCGATAGCATAGCGGTGCTCACGCCACTTGCCAGTTTGAGCGAGCAACTGGGCTTGGCTCCGTCACATATCATGCCGGTGAGGTTGGCAATCATGTTCTTTACGGCGAAGCATATCTGGTCGAAGGTGCCGCCCATCATGTAGGTGATGGCACAACTGGCTCCTGTAGATGCTACGATGCAACCACATAGTGCCGATAGGCGTCCGAGGCTTTGCTTGATGTATATAGCGGTGAGGTTGCTCAGTATCAAGGCTCTCACGTAGGTCTCATGGTCGACCTTATGGTCTTGCGCATATACCACTACGGGTACGGTGGCCGCTATGCCTTGGTTGCCGCTACCCGAATTTGACATCACCGAGATGGGAGCTCCCGACATGCGGGCGTCGCATGCCGCACAGGTGTAGGCCATGATGTGTGTGAGCGTGCCATCGCCAATCATTGATTGCTTGCTGATATCGGTCAGCATGTTGCCCACTTGGTGGCCATAGCGGGCCTTGAGGGCTTGTTGTGCTGCGGCGATATTGGTGGCGCCGGCTGCTTCGATGAAGGTGAGGTCTTCGAGGGGTGTCTCAGTGACAAATTCGTAGATACGTTGCATGCTGAGTACCACATGGCTCTCGGCCTCCGTGGTATCTGTAGTGTCGTGTGAGGCGGCCGCCTCGTCGCTCTCCACAAAACGGGTATGTTCGCCACAGATGATAGCCGTCTCGATACGCTCGTCGCTATAGGCGCGCACCTTGATATATAATCCGTCGGGGGCATCCTCCTTGAGGCGTATGTCGATGCGTCCCTCATCGATATATCGCTTGCCCTGCTCTACGGCTTCGGGCGTGGTGTCTTTCAATACTTCGAGGCTGTAGGCGCTCTTTCCCACAAGCATGCCCAGTGCGATGGCTATGGGAAGACCTATCATGCCTGTCCCAGGTATGCCCACCCCCATGGCATTCTTCAGCACGTTCATGCTGAGTTCAACCTCTACACGTTGGGGTAGGGTACCCAACTGTTCTGCTGCTCGTGCGGCACATAAGGCTACGGCTACGGGCTCGGTACATCCCATGGCGGGCACTACTTCATGTTGTATCAGTGCTACTATCTGTCGGCGTTCTTCTATTGTAAGCATAGTTCACATAACTTATGCTACAAAGGTAACACTAAATTGACAAACGACAACTATTTTAGGGATAAAACTGGTGCTTCTGTCCTATTTTATGACATGTGGGGCATAAATGACAGAAGCACCGTGTGTACGGTGCTTCTTGTCGTTATGTATGTCCGAAGGTATATTACTTCACTTCTTCGAAGTCGGCATCCTGGATGTGATCGCCCTGGTTACCACCCTGTGCATTGTCAGCACCGGGCTGAGGACCTGCCTGCTGGCCACCTGTCTGTGCATACATCTCGGCACTTGCAGCCTGGAAAGCGGTGTTGAGTTCGTTCATAGCGGCATCAACAGCGGCGAGATCTTGTGCCTTGTGAGCATCTTTAAGTTTCTGCAGAGCAGCCTCGATGGGAGCCTTCTTGTCGGCAGAGAGTTTGTCGCCGAGGTCCTTGAGCTGGTTCTCTGTCTGGAAGATCATAGAGTCGGCCTGGTTGAGCTTGTCTACCTTCTCGCGCTCCTTGCGGTCAGCTTCGGCATTTGCCTCTGCCTCTGCCTTCATGCGCTCGATCTCCTCCTTGCTGAGACCTGATGAAGCCTCGATGCGGATAGCCTGTTCCTTACCTGTAGCCTTATCCTTAGCCGATACCTTGAGGATACCGTTAGCGTCGATATCGAAGGTTACCTCAATCTGAGGAACACCACGGCGCGCGGGAGCGATGCCGGTGAGGTTGAACTGACCGATTGACTTGTTTTGAGCAGCCATAGGACGCTCGCCCTGAAGTACGTGGATGGTTACCTCTGTCTGGTTGTCGGCAGCGGTAGAGAATACCTCGCTCTTCTTGCAGGGGATAGTAGTGTTAGCATCGATGAGCTTGGTCATCACGCCACCCATGGTTTCGATACCCATTGAGAGGGGAGTAACGTCGAGCAATACGATGTCGCCCACACCGCTCTCCTTGTTCAATACAGCACCCTGGATAGATGCGCCGAGAGCAACTACTTCGTCGGGGTTAACACCCTTTGAGGGAGCCTTACCGAAATACTCCTGTACGATCTGCTGTACGGCGGGGATACGGGTTGAACCACCTACGAGGATTACCTCATCGATATCAGCAGTGCTCAACTTAGCGTCGGCAACGGCCTTGCGGCAGGGCTCAACGCAAGCCTGGATGAGATTGTGAGCCAATGACTCGAACTTAGCACGTGTGAGGGTCTTCACCAAGTGACGGGGAACACCGGCAACGGGCATGATATAGGGGAGGTTGATCTCTGTAGAGGTAGATGAGGAGAGCTCGATCTTTGCCTTCTCAGCAGCCTCCTTAAGGCGTTGGAGAGCCATAGGATCCTGTGTGAGGTCAGCACCCTCGTCATTCTTGAACTCCTGTACGAGCCAGTCGATGATTACCTGGTCGAAGTCGTCACCACCGAGGTGAGTGTCACCATTGGTAGAGAGTACCTCGAACACACCACCACCGAACTCGAGGATTGAGATATCGAATGTTCCACCACCGAGGTCGAATACGGCAATTTTCATATCCTTGTTTGCCTTGTCCATACCGTAGGCGAGAGCAGCTGCTGTAGGCTCGTTCACGATACGCTTAACCTCGAGACCTGCAATCTGACCTGCCTCCTTGGTAGCCTGACGCTGTGAGTCAGAGAAGTAGGCGGGCACGGTGATAACAGCCTCTGTAACCTCCTGGCCGAGGTAGTCTTCAGCGGTCTTCTTCATCTTCTGGAGAATCATTGCAGTGATCTCCTGGGGAGTATACTTGTGACCATCAATGTCAACGAGAGGGAGGTTATTGTCGCCACGTACTACGGGGTAGGGTACGCGTGATACCTCTTTCTGTACCTGATCCCAAGTCTCACCCATGAAACGCTTGATAGAGTAGATGGTGCGCTTGGGGTTGGTGATAGCCTGACGCTTAGCTGGGTCGCCCACCTTGCGCTCGCCACCGTCAACAAATGCTACCACTGAAGGAGTGGTACGCTTACCTTCGCTATTAGCGATAACAACAGGTTCGTTACCTTCAAATACTGCAACACATGAGTTGGTTGTACCTAAGTCAATACCAATAATCTTTCCCATTTTCTTATTCTTTTTTAATTGTTAATATTCAAAACTTGTTTTCGTAGGGCTTTGTTCGGCGGTTAATCTTTTTTAGTGCCGTAGCCTTACGCCAATATATAGGACAAATGGTGTGCCACGAAAAATAATTGACAATTGGCAATTGATAATTGGCAATCGCATGACATATATTGTGTCATGATGGCAGAAAAAACTTTTTTCTTCTGTCAATAGTGTACAATTCGGAAAATGTTTGTAACTTTGGAAACTGAATCATAAAAACATATAATATATATATTAGGTATGGCAAAGAAAGAAGAGACACCAACCAATCCGGTGGCCGATAAGTTGAAAGCCTTGCAGGCCGCTATGGACAAGATAGAAAAGGACTTCGGTAAGGGGTCCATCATGAAATTGGGCGACGACAAGGTAGAGGAGATTGAGGTTATTCCCACAGGTTCTATCAGCCTGAATGCTGCGCTTGGCGTAGGCGGTTATCCTCGTGGCCGTGTCATCGAGATTTATGGCCCCGAGTCATCTGGTAAGACCACCTTGGCTATTCATGCCATTGCCGAGGCACAGAAGAATGGTGGTATTGCTGCTATCATCGATGCCGAGCATGCTTTTGACCGTTTCTATGCACAGAAGTTGGGCGTAGATATCAATAATCTGCTTATTGCACAGCCCGACAATGGTGAACAGGCACTCGAGATAGCCGATCAACTCATCCGCTCATCGGCTGTCGACCTCGTGGTAGTGGACTCTGTGGCTGCACTTACCCCCAAAGCTGAGATTGAAGGCGACATGGGCGACAACAAGGTGGGTTTGCAGGCACGTCTCATGAGCCAGGCATTGCGTAAACTCACGGCTACCATCGCCAAGACCAATACCACTTGTATCTTCATCAACCAGTTGCGTGAGAAGATTGGTGTGATGTTTGGCAATCCTGAAACCACAACAGGTGGTAATGCGCTTAAGTTCTATGCTTCGGTACGAATCGATATCCGCAAGAGCAGCACACCCATCAAGGATGGTGACGAGGCTATCGGTAACCAGGTGAAGGTGAAGATTGTGAAGAACAAGGTTGCTCCTCCTTTCCGTAAGGCCGAGTTTGATATCATGTTCGGTGAAGGTATCTCAAAGGCTGGTGAGATTATCGACCTTGGCGTAGACTTCGGTATCATCAAGAAGTCAGGCTCATGGTTCTCTTATGGCGACACCAAGCTGGCTCAGGGCCGCGACGCTACCAAGCAACTCATTGCCGACAATCCCGAATTGGCCGAAGAACTGGAGGCTAAGATTATGGAGGCATTGAAAAAGTAAAAAATAGTAATACACTCAATAACTAACTTAATAACTTAAAATTTTAGAAGTTATGCGTTTAATTATCCAACCCAATCCCCAAAAGATGGCTGTATGGGCAGCATCACACATCGTAAAGAGAATCAATGAGTTCGGTCCCACACCCGAGAAACCCTTCGTGCTTGGTCTTCCCACTGGTGGCACACCTCTTGGCACCTACAAGGAACTCATCCGCCTCTACAACGAGGGTAAGGTAAGCTTCCAGAATGTAGTAACCTTCAACATGGACGAGTACTGCAACCTTCCCGAGGAGCATCCCGAGAGTTACCACTCATTCATGTGGAACAACTTCTTCAGCCATGTTGATGTGAAGAAGGAGAATGTAAACATCCTCAACGGTAATGCTGAGGATCTCGATGCAGAGTGCGCTCGCTACGAGGAGAAGATCAAGTCATACGGTGGTATCCACCTCTTCATGGGTGGTATCGGTCCTGACGGTCACATCGCATTCAACGAGCCTGGCTCATCACTCACTTCACGCACACGTCAGAAGACTTTGACAACTGATACAATCATTGCCAACTCACGCTTCTTCGACAACGACGTGAACAAGGTGCCCAAGACTGCCGTTACCGTAGGTGTAGGCACTGTAATGGATGCTAAGGAGGTTCTCATCCTTGCTAATGGTCACAACAAGGCTCAGGCTCTCTACCATGCTGTTGAGGGTGCGATCACACAGATGTGGACTATCAGCGTGCTCCAGCTTCATCCTCATGGCATCATCGTTTGTGACGATGCTGCAACTGCCGAACTTAAGGTAGGTACTGTAAACTACTTCAAGGATATCGAGAAAGATAACCTCTAATAGTTACAATAAAAGTGAAAGAAGGCTCGCCAATTGGCGAGCTTTCTTTTTTTGTGCTCGTAGAAAAGATAGATATATGACAGGGTGGGGAAGTGCAGTGTAGTGCAGTGCCTGCAAAGAAAAAGGGAAGCGTCCCATAGGAGCGCTTCCCTTTCCATATATATATAATATGTGTGATTACTGATACAAGTAACGCTTGATACTCTTCTTCGGAGTCTTCTCGAACTCTTCGCTGTATATCTGTATGCCTGTTACCTGGCAGTAGGCAGGGAGGTTCTTGTTCAGTTCAGTGCGGTTATTCTCCATCTGCGCAGCTACCTCCTGTTCGCTCAATCCCTCCTTGAAGGCGGTGTCATAGTCGGGGTGGATGAGAGCCACAATCTTACCATCGCGGTGTACGATGAGCGACTCAGACACGTAGGGAAGGCTGTTGAGTTGGTCCTCAATCTCCTCGGGGTAGATGTTCTGTCCTGAGGGGCCGAGAAGCATGTTCTTTGAACGTCCCTTGATGAATACGTTGCCATCGGCATCCATGACACCAAGGTCACCAGAGTGGTACCAACCGTCGGCATCGATAGTCTCGGCAGTAGCTTCTTCGTTCTTGTAGTATCCGAGCATCACGTTAGGACCTTTCACGAGAATCTCACCAGGGATATTGGCGGGGTCTGAAGAGTTGATGCGCACCTCCATGCCGTAAGCAGCCTTACCGCATGATCCGGGTACGAACTTCTTCCAGTCTTCGTAGCATATGATGGGAGCACACTCGGTAGCACCATAACCTACGGTGTAGGGGAACTTGAGTTGGTGGAGCAATGACTCTACCTCTTGGTTGAAGGCTGCACCACCTACGATTACTTCGTAGAAGTTACCACCGAACGAACTGATCATGGTCTCGCGCACCTTGGCGAGGATAGCCTCGTTCACGATGGGCACCTTGAGCAAGAGACGCATGCTCGGAGTCTCAAGCTTGGGTATCACGTTCTTCTTGATGATCTTCTCTATGATGAGGGGAACGGCTACGATTACCGAGGGCTTGATCTCGTTGAGCGCCTGGAAGATGATTTTCGGTGAGGGGATACGGGTGAGGAAGTAGATGTGCATACCTGCGGTGAGTTCGTAGAGGAACTCGAAGGCCATACCATACATGTGGGCCATGGGGAGCATAGATACGATGGTCATACCTGCCTTGAGGCTCAGTGCACGGTCAGCAAATGCCATGTTATTGGTTACCGCACGATAGGGAATCATTACACCTTTAGAGAAACCGGTAGATCCGCTGGTATAGTTGATTATGGCAAGGTCGTCGGGTTGGTTGTTGTGGTAGTAACTTACCTTATCCTTCTCGAAACGATTGGGGAACTTCTTGCCGAAGAGCTCGTTCAGATGTTCGCGAGCATAGGTTAGCTTTTCGTTGCGGCTGATGCGGAGGTCATAGTTCTCTAAGCTGATAACGCCCAATACGTTGGGAATCTCGTCCTCGTTGAGGTTCTCCCAATTGTTTTCGCCTATGAAGGCCAACTTTGAATCACTGTGGTTGATGATGTTATGGATATTATCGGCCTTGAACTCATTTAAGATAGGCACGGGTACGGCACCATAGGTAAGGGTAGCAAGGAAGGCTACGCCCCAGTTAGAACTATTGCGTCCGCACAGTGAAATCTTGTCGCCAGGCACAATGCCTACTTCGCTGAACATGATGTGCAACTTTTCGATACGGCGAGCTACATCCTTATATTGCAATGTGCAACCTTTGTAGTCGGTCAGTGCATCGCGATCCCAATTCTTCTTGATGCTGTCTTCAATACGTAAAATAATGTCTTTTCCCATAATCTTGATGGTTTGGTTTGCATTTCTTTGTGCAAAGATACGGAGTTCTGCCCGAAAGAAAAAATATTTTAATGCTTAATTTTTGCACTATTCTTTACGTGTGTGTAATTTTTGCACTATTTCTTGTGCAAATAAGCAATTATTGCAAGTCGAGTGTGCAAATGTGAAGTTAATGGAAGTTCTGTTTGTCGGGCCCACTTTTTTTGTGTACTTTTGCACAATAAAAGTATTGATATAGGAAATGGAATATATACCAACAGCCATCGAAGGCGTGTATATGATACGGCCTCGTGTGTTTGCCGATGCACGTGGCTATTTTATGGAAGCTTTCAAACAGGAAGAGTTTGATGCCAACGTATATCCTGTGCATTTCGTGCAGGACAACGAATCCATGTCAACCTATGGCGTGTTGCGTGGCTTGCACTATCAGAAGGGTGAGTACAGCCAGGCCAAGTTGGTGCGCGTCATCAAAGGCCGTGTGCTCGATGTGGCAGTAGATATGCGCAAGTCGTCACCCACCTTTGGCAAATATGTGATGGCCGAGTTGAGCGACGAGAACAAGATGCAACTCTTCATCCCCCGTGGCTTTGCCCATGGTTTCCTAGTGTTGAGCGACGAAGCCGTGTTTACCTATAAGGTCGATAACGTGTATGCCCCTCAGGCCGAGGCGGCGGTGCTCTATTCAGACAAGACGATAGGCATCGAGTGGCCCATCGCTACGGAAGATATGGTGCTCTCGCCCAAAGATATGGCGGCAGTGCCCCTCAGTGAAGCCGAATGTTTTGAGTAACATATACCTCTTTAAATTAATAGTGTTAGACGTGAAAGAAGATATTATCATATTAGGTATAGAGTCGTCGTGCGATGACACCTCGGCGGCAGTCATCAAGAATGGGGAGTTGCTGTCCAATGTGACGGCCAGTCAGGCAGTGCACGAGAGCTATGGAGGTGTGGTGCCCGAACTTGCTTCGCGTGCTCATGAGCAGAATATCGTGCCGGTTGTTGATCAAGCCATTAAGAGGGCCGGTATTACGAAGGAAGATATCTCTGCCGTGGCCTTCACCCGTGGTCCTGGTCTTATGGGCTCGTTGTTGGTGGGCGTGTCGTTTGCCAAGGGTTTTGCGCGTTCGTTGGGTGTTCCCATGATTGATGTCAACCACTTGCAGGGACATGTGCTGGCCCACTTCATTCAGGAGCCCGAGGTGCAGAAGGAGGTACCCCAATACCCGTTCCTCTGCCTGTTGGTGTCGGGCGGAAACTCGCAGATAGTGCTCGTCAAGGCTTATAATGATATGGAGGTTATCGGTCAGACTATTGATGACGCGGCGGGTGAGGCCATCGACAAGTGTTCCAAGGTGATGGGTCTGGGCTATCCCGGTGGTCCTATCATCGATCGTTTGGCACGTCAAGGCAATCCCAAGGCTTTCAGTTTTAGCAAACCCAATATTTCTGGATATGACTATAGTTTCAGTGGTCTGAAGACCTCGTTCCTCTATTTCTTGCGTGACCAACTGAAAGAAAATCCCGATTTCATCGAACAGAACAAGACCGATTTGGCGGCTTCGCTCGAGGCTACTATCGTGGATATCTTGATGAAGAAGTTGCGCCTTGCCGCTAAGGAGTTGGGTATTCGTGATGTGGCCGTAGCAGGTGGCGTATCGGCCAATACAGGACTGCGCAATGCCTTCCTCGATCATGCCAAACGTTACCGTTGGAACGTGTATATTCCCAAGTTTGGCTATACCACCGACAATGCGGCCATGATTGCCATCACAGGATATTACAAGTTTATGGACAAGGAGTTCTGCTCTATAGACAAACCTGCCTATTCGCGTGTTACTATGCAAGGGTGATGTTGAATGCTGAATGTTGAATGTTGAATGTTGAATGTTGAATGTTGAATGTTGAATGAACCATCCAGTATTTTCCTCCATTTATCTTTGGCTCTTTTCTTTTTACCATGACAGCCGAAACCTATGAAATAGCCCAATCCATCGTGTCTATGCTCTCCTGTGGAGGGCTTAGCGTGTGTACCGCCGAGAGTTGTACAGGTGGTGGCATTGCTGCTGCGCTTACCGCTGTTCCGGGAAGTTCGGCTTGTGTCAAGGGTGGGGTAGTTGCCTACACCGAAGAGGTGAAGATGCGTCTGCTTGGTGTCGCTCCTGCGACCTTACACTCTTTGGGTGTGGTGAGTCGGGAGACTGTTGTGGAGATGGCTCGTGGGGCGATGAAATCGATGGATTGCGACTATGCCGTAGCCACTTCGGGTGTGGCAGGTCCGTCGGGAGGAACTGAGGCTGTCCCGGTCGGTACTATTTGGGTGGCTGTAGTGTCTCGCACACAAGAGTTCGCCCATTGCATACGCTCTTATGATAGGGGAAGAGTCGAAAATACTCAACATGCTATCCTCGAATCGCTGAAACTGCTGCAAAAAATGGTCGAAAAAGAATAAAATCAAGTCAAAGAACAAATTATTGGTTGATTTATTTGGCTATTCCATAAAAATGTAGTTATTTTGCACGCTGAAATTTGAATGCAGAGCAAATTAACATCAAAAATTAGATAGAAATGTCGAAGATTTGTCAAATTACCGGTAAGAAAGCCATGATTGGCAACAACGTTTCACACTCTAAGCGTCGTACAAAGCGCACATTCGAGGTGAACTTGTTTAGAAAGAAATTCTTCTATGTAGAAG
>JAZONI010000114.1:0-9072 GCA_045654445.1 Bacteroidaceae bacterium
ACCCGTTATGTAAGCAGCAACACGCTGACACATGACAATATCGAGTTTGAGGATGTAAGTAGCTTCAAGGTGACGGGTGTGGTTTATTATGAGAACACCACCTACCCTGTTCAGGGATGTTACCTTGCTGTTGACGGTACAACATGTACGAAGGATGGTGCTTTGATTGAGACCGACGAGAATGGTCGCTTTGAAATCAGCGTTCCCATTGGTGATCATCATATTACTATAAGCAAGACTGGTCACACCTTCGCCAACGAGGGCCGTTATCCCATAGGTGTTGACACGAAGTTTACCTTCGACAGAGAGGTATCGAACCTCACCTTCTATGACAATACGTTGGTCAATGTTGCCGGTCGCGTAGTCGGCGGTAACATCGAGGGCGACAAGACGGTAGGTTTCGGAGAAAGTAGAAACAACATCGGTGTGACCGAATTGGTGTTGACCCCTGTCAATGACCTCTACTCACTCAATGTGGTGACCGTAACAGAAGGACTTACTTCGCGTTACGAGAACAATACAGCGACCTTGGCATGTGCTTCGGCATCAGACCTGGTGAACAGCACCTCATGGCGTGGCGCTGGTGAGGATGCGGGTAAGATCTATATCCGGACCGATGCCAAGACGGGCGAATTCTCGGCTATGGTTCCTCCGCTTATCTACAACGTTGAGGCTCCTAAAGTTATAAACAATGAGTATAAGACCGTAGGAGAGTCAGGTCTTGTAGATGTCAGCAATCCAATGATAGTGACCGAAGACTCGTTGACCAATGTGAACGGTGATATATTGACATTCGAGAGTCACGCTATCTATAATCAGATTTATCACTCTGAGCCTACCTTTACTGTTAAGCAGATTGACTTTGAGAATGGTGCATTTGGTATTGCTTCCTACGAGACAACGGATGAGATAGGAAACCTTAAAGTTGATATTGTCAATGAAGAGGGTACACCCGTGTATGCGTATGATACTCCGTTCTTTATCGAGGGCGATCCCTATACCTTCAGATTGAAAGGCTTTGAGGAGTATACCAACTATGATGGAGATGAGCCTGTTACCGTTACCGTACCATTGGAGAACTGCGTGGTAACCATTTCAAATGCGCTCTCTAATGACCAGGCGGTAATTATCGATGTACCTGAAGGAGAAGAAGAACTCTCTGTCGGTGATGTGCTCGAACTTGAAGAGAACCAATTGGCACTTGACGAAAAGGGTGAGGCTACCTATACCTGGAAGGCGGGTTCTGCCAATATCACAGCGCCCTATAGCCGTAATATCTCGATGACCTACGAGGTTGGCGGACAGGTTAACTCTTGGAAGTATAATGGTGAGGATTTCATGCCTGGTGTTATCTTGGGTTCACTGCCTACAGGAAATAACTTTGTAACTCAAGGTCCTGATAAACTGCTGATGATTCTCCGCGACCCCCCTGGTAGTGGTTCAAATGCTGAGTGGACAAGCGGTACCGTTACGGCCTACGAGCAGACCATTGGTCACTGCTGGAATACGGAGACAACGGTGCAGGTAACCAACGGCTTTGGTGGTGATGTGACCGTCAATACGGGTGTTGCTGTAGCAGGTACTGTTAGTACATATGCTGTCAAGACTTCTACTAAAGATGACCTGTCATGGGGTGGTAAAGCTGTTTCAGAAGGTGAGAACTCGACCACTACATCGCACTCGCTTACTGTGACACAGACCGTCGCAACATCGGATGATCCCAGCCTTGTTGGTTCGCTCGGTGACGTGTTCATCGGTCAGTCTACCAACTTGATTTTCGGTAAGGCTCGACGAGTAGGTTTTAGCCGTAACAATCAGAATGAAGTAGAATTGGGCGTGAAAGATGTGATGGCAGTAGGTAGTGACTTCTCTACATACTTCACTTATACCGCATATTACATTGAAAGTTATCTGATTCCTAACTGGGAGGCATTGCGTAACAGTTTGCTCGTTTCGGTATCAGAGGATGTTTATGATAACTATGAAAACAATACGGACGAGGTGGTATATATCACCAAGTTGTCGCCCGATGACCCCAAATTCGGTTCTAACAACCACGATACGGAGGTTTGGGGTGAAGATGCAAGTGAGTTTGGTGCTATTCAAGGTCCAAGTTACAAGATGGTGTATCCAAACAATATCGTAGAGATAAATCCTAAGTTTGGCGAAACTGTGGAGGCAGACCAGGATATGGTTTATCACTACAACTTGCAGATCTCTAACTGGGTAAGGCATCTTGCCGCCAACGAAGAAGAGAAGGTGAAGGCTTGGGAAGACCGCGATAAGAAACTGCTTAGAAACTATTCGTTCGACGGTGGTACCAGCATCAACTACTCTTACGAGACCGATACGACCTATGTGGAAGCTCACGAGCACAACTCGGGTGCTATCGCCCTCTTGGGTAATGTGGTCGGCTTTGATTTCAATGGTTGTGGATGGGAGATTGAAACATCGACCGAGACGGGTGGTACACGCCACAAGAACACCTCTGATACTGAGTCAAAGGTGGCCAGCTTCTCATTCAACCTGGTAGAGAGTGGCGACGATGCACTCTCTGTGGATGTCTACAATAGTCCCTACAGCTACATCTTCCGCACTCGTGCCGGACAGACCAGTGCTCCGTACGAGGATGAGGAGTACACCAAGTACTACGAGCCTGGCAAGCACAAACTGCACGAGAAGACCATGCAGATTGAGGTGCCCGACATTGAGGTCGAAGTACCTGTCGTAAGCAACATCACTTCAGGCTCAACGGCAAGCTACACCTTGAAGTTGATGAACAAGTCAGAGATTGACTGCGACCTTTACTACAAGTTGCTCCAGATGGACGAGACCAATCCCAATGGTGCTCAGCTCAGCATCGATGGTGTGGCACTATCTGACAACCGCGTGATCAAGGTGCCTGCCGGCGAGATAGTGACGAAGACCTTGCTCTTGAAGCAGAGTAACCTCGGTGTCCTCGACTACGAGAATATCGGTATTGTATTGGCTTCGCAGGAGCAGGGCGACCCCACGGGCACCTATCCGCAGATTGCCGATACCGTATATATCTCGGCCTACTATGTTCCCTCTTCTTCACCCGTGAAGATGGAGTTGAGCCGCACGCTCTTGAATACCTCAAGCGGTGCTAACCTCGACATTACCTTCAATAGCTTCGATCGCAACTATCACAACCTGAAGGCATTCCGCATTCAGTATATGAAGCAGGGTGATACCGACTGGACCATGCTCAAGGAGTATCTCTTGGATACTGAGGGCAAGCAACTGTCATCACTCCAGGCTCCATTGCCCGAGACTGCCAATGTGACCTATTCACTCGACATGAGTTCGTTTGCCGATGGTAAGTACACCTTCCGCGTGCTCTCGGCAAGTACATACGGCACAGGCGAATCTACCTTGGTAACCGACGCTATTGAGGTGACCAAGGACATGGCACGCCCCATGGCATTCGGTACTCCGAAGCCTACCACCGGTTTCCTCGGTATGGACGACGATATTGAGATTACCTTCAATGAGAACATCAACAACGGACGCTTGACCTCTACAGGCAACTTCATCGTGACTGCAGCACTCAACGGTCAGCAGGTGGCTCACGATGTGGCACTCATGGCTACTGGTAGCGAAGGCGCTGTAGCAAAGACCGAGGCCAACATCAACCTCATCGGTAAGAGCTTCGCTGTAGACATGTGGGTAAGAATCAGCGGTGAAGGCACTATCTTCAGTCATGGTAACGGACAGACCAAGCTGACCCTTGGCGTGAAGGAGGTAGAGGGTAACTACTACTTCTGTGTAAACGGTGTGGTATGTGATACGGAGCATGCACTCCCTGCCGACAAGTGGATTTACTTGGCATTCAGCCTCGATCAGGAGGGTGAGACCTCTAACTTCTCGGCACTCTATGCCAATGATGCCGAGACCATATACCTTGCCAAGGAGTCGACTATTGAGAAATATGAAGGCAACGGTGTAGTGGCTTTGGGTAATGGATTCACCGGTGCTATCCACGAGGTGACACTTTGGGATGCAGCGGTCGATGTGACCAACCTGCAGGCTCAGATGCATGAGACCAAGATGCCTACAACGGAGAACCTCATCGGCTACTGGAAGTTCAATGAGGGTCTTGGCATGCAGGCGAAGGATGTAGCCCGTAACCGCCACATGACCCTTGCTGCCACAAGCTGGTACCTGAACAATCAGAACAAGGCGCTCGCCCTTGCCAGCGATACATTGTATGCTAGTAAGTTTGGTGATGGTGTGGTCATCTACTTGGCAGAGTGTGCAGCACGCAATGGTGACGACTTTGCTGTTGAGATGTGGTTCTGTGCTGAGAAAGAGCAGGATAAGGCATTGGCTTACCTATTCCAGACGGATGCTTTCAGCGTAGTGCTTGAGAATAGTAAGTTGTCACTCCGTGCCGATGACAAGGTGCTCATGTCGTTGGGCAGCAAGGCCTACAACGATGACAAGTGGCACCACTTGGCTATCAATGTGCTGCGCAACGGTAACACTATCGTCTACATCGATGGTGAGGCAGTAGGACAGATTGCTTCGGCTGGTGTTCCTGCTTTGCAGACCGGCTACATGTATCTTGGTGGTAAGCGCGTCGAGGTAGAGGAAGTAAATGATGAAGGTCAAATCGAGAAACATTACGAAATGCATAACAAGCTGAAGGTGAAGTTCGACGAAATTCGCGTATGGAACGCTACCTTGAATGCGAAGGTGTTGCGCGACCGCATGTACTCACGCCTCCAGGGCAATGAACCTGGTCTGGTGGCTTACTATCCGTTCGAGGAAGAGAAGCTCGATGCCAACATGCAGATTGTGACCGAAGGTTCGGCTTTGGATATGGTGACAAAACGCCATAAGGCTACTGGACTCCGAAACAACACTTATGCGGTGATCTGCACCGACGAGGCTCCTGCCCTCAAGCCTGTGAACAAGGAGAGCAATGTGAACTACAACTTCGTGGCCAGCGAGCGTGGTATCGTCATCGAGCTGAATGAGGATGCCGACCGTCTGGAGGGTACGACCGTGAACATCACCGTGAAGGATGTGCTCGACCTCAACGGCAACCAGTCGCTCCCCATCACCTGGACTGCTCTCGTACAGCGTAACCAACTGTTGTGGTTCGAGAATGAGGTTGACGTGGTAGGTCGCATCGGTGAGATGAAGAAGTTCACCGCTACCGTGACCAACCAGAGTGCACAGACCGAGTACTGGGCATTGAATGACCTGCCCTCATGGCTGAGCGCTAACTTCACCTCAGGTTCGCTCCCCGCACTCGGCACACAGGAGATTACCTTCACCGTAGATGCTTCGGCTCCGACGGGTAAGAGCGAGTTCACCATTTACATGAGTGGTAACAATGCCATCCTCGTGCCGTTGACCGTGAACATGAATCTCAGAGCTGAGGCTCCTGAGTGGAGCGTTGATCCTTCAGACTATGAAAGCAGTGCTACACTGTTCGGTGCTGTCATGATTGATGTAGACGGTAATATTGCATTCAGCGAGGATGAAGACGACCTTGTAGCTGCATTCATCGACGGCAAGTGTGTAGGTGTAGCTAATGTTCAGTACGAGGACTTCAGCGACAGCTACCGTGTATACCTTAATATATATGGTAACTCTGACGATGAGGATAAGGAGATTAAGTTGATGGTATGGGATGCAAGCACAGATATTATTCATCCTGTAGTATATGTATATGACGACTTAGAGATTGAGGCTGGGTCTGAAACTCAGTTGACATTCTCAGTTGATGGCTATTGGGGCGATTATGACAATGTATACTGTGTATATGCAAGTAATGATATCCAGCAGAGTACTTTGTTGAAGAAGAACTGGAACTGGATCTCAGTGTATGTGCAAGATGCTACAGGAAATGAGGTGAACTCAGTACTGGAGAGCATTAATCCTAATGGTGCTGTAGTAAAGAACGCTAATGTCTTTAGCCAATACATGAAAGCTTTTGGCCGATGGAATGATGCTGATCTTTCTTGTCTGGAAGGCAACACGATGTATAAACTGCAGATGACGGCTGCCGATACCCTCGTAGTCGAAGGTATGGCTTATGACGGCAACGCAGGTGTATCACTTGTATCTGGTTGGAACTGGATACCTTATTACCGCAGCTTCGCTCTCTCTCTTGATGATGCCTTTGCAAGTGTAGAGCCTGCAAGAAATGACCAGGTGAAGGGACAAGAAGGTTATGCCATGTACAACGGAACAACTTGGAATGGTACGCTCAAGAGCTTGCAGCCTGGTAAGGGATACCTTTACAAGAGTGCTTCTGAGAAGACCTTGAACTATCCCTCACAGCGTAATGTTGCTACAGCATCGTTGGCTCCAATGAGAAGAACGGCTCAGGAATGCATGTTTGCTCCTGTCGATCCTACCGAGTATGAAAGTAACATGACTTACTTGCTATGGTGATGGAGGGCGATGCTGTCCTTGAGAATGTTCAGGAAGTTGCCGTATTTGATGGTGCGGTATGCCTTGCAACCGCCACAATGGAAAGCGATGGATTCTTCTACTTGACAGTTCCTGGTGACAAAAATGTCACAAGCAGACTATCTATAGTAGCAGTAGTCAATGGTAACATTATTGAGACATCTACATCGTTCTACTTCAATGAAGATGCAGTACTTGGTAACTACGATGCTCCATTTGCAGTTACTGTTGGTAACTCAACAACCATTGGAAAGATGTTGGCAGAGGGTAACTACAATAGAATGCAGGTGGTAGACTTTAATGGTCGTGTATTCTATACAGGTACTGTTGCCAACTTCAACGAGAATGACTTGCACGATGGACAGTACATCTTCGAATTCTTCACTGAGGATGGACAGACCGTCTGCTACAAGCAAATAATTAGAAGATTGACAGAATGATAAAGAAACTATTTACCGTAGTGGCGCTCTTGTGCGCCACTACGGTTTCATTGCAAGCTCAGACCCCCGACTGGTATAAAAAAGGTGAAAATTATTTTAAGGCAGTGAATAAGAATACTGCAGATAATTTCACCATGACCGTTAAGGCTACCATTGACGGTGTGCGCTGCGATGATGCATTTGAAATTGGAGTATTTTGTGGCAATGAATGCCGTTTGTCAAAGCCTTTTTATTCTAACCTTCTTGAGTATTATGGATATTATTCCAATTTGACGGTGAAGGGAGAAAAGGGAGAGACAATCAGTTTTCGTCTTTATGACCATCGTAACAAGGTGGAGGTAAAGGTTGTGTCTTTACCCGAAGTTGAATTTAAATCCGATGCCGTCTATGGCTCATTGGATGACGGACTCTACGACTTGGCATTCAATGGAAGCACAACACATCGTGCCGTACTTGAAATTGACGATGACACCGACCTGCCCTTCAGCGGTACGCAGTATGGCATCACTGCCGATGGCATAGCATGCAGCTACACGCGAAATGCATACCTTGATGGTGGCTACGAAACCATCGTGTTGCCGTTTGATGCTGACATCACCTCTATTAAGGCTGAAGGATTCGTGTTTGAAAAGTTCGAAGGCTTCGGCAAGAATACCATCAAGTTTGTTGAGCTTGACGAAGGCGAAAATTTGCAAGCAGGAGTGCCTTATCTGTTCCGCTATTCAGGCACACCATCTAAGGATAGAATGGAAATCGTATTCAGCGGTAGTCCAAAGCAGGTGAACGATGCTATAGTGACCAATGAGGGGTGGACTGGTACCTTCAAGCGTATGGATGGTGCTGAGATCGCAGGAAAGTATATCCTCAACATCGAAGGAAACCAAATGCAGGAGGCTGACGAGACAGCTTGGCTCAACCCCTATCATGGATACTTGGTCCTCCCTGCTGGCGTGAACGCATCGGCACTCTCCGTTGTGCATCGTGGAAATACGACAGATATCGATGCTCCGAATGTGCAGGAGGTGCCTGAGGTGATTTACGACCTTTATGGACGCAAACTGATGGATATGCCTCGAAATGGTATTGTTATTAAGGGTAATAAAAAGGTATTAATTAAATAGGATAAATGGAAAAGAAGGAATACATCGTACCCTCTATACAGATTATTGATGTACGGGCAAGTCGCATGGTTTGCGCTAGCGTAGTGATTGGTGGCCGTATCAGCAACAATGGCGGAAGAGGGCAGGAGAGACGAGGTACGTGGGGAGATCTTTGGACAGAAGATGGTGAAGTTGATTGACCCATAAACCACGCCTTAGAAGAATATAGAGCCGGCACTGCAATAATCGTTGCAGTGCCAGTTTGATTCTTTAAGGAAGTCTGTGTGAAAAAAACACCTTGTGCGAGGAATATATGTTCTGCATAAGAAAACTCATCTTGAAAAAGGAAACTTAAAAAATATTCACTACATTTGTGTGGATAAAACTTTACTGGATATAACATGATTAGAAAACTATTAACCATAGTGGCGTTATTGTGCGCCATTACGATGTCTTTGACCGCACAGGATGTATACCCCGATTGGTACGGGGAGGACCATCATTATACTGTAGTAGAGAATTCCTCGGAGGGTAACTTTACCATGATGGTCATTGGTACCATCGATGGGGTACGCTGTGATGATGCTTATGAACTGGGTGTTTTCTGTAAGGAAAAGAACGAATGTCGCAGTTCTGTCCCCTTCTTCACAGATCGTGAACTTTCTGATGAATTAGGCTATTTCGCCATGCCGTTGATCAATGGAACGGAGGGTGAAACATTCTATTTCCGTCTATATGATCATCGCAATCAGGTGGAGGTGGAGGCTGAGATAACTCCTGAAGAGGTCCCGTTTGATGATAATGGAGTATTAGGGGATTTTGATAATTTCTATGAGTTGGTATTTGAGGGCTGCACTACCCATCGCAGTGCCTTGACCATTGATGATGCTACCGATCTGCCCTTCAGCGGTACGCAGTATAGCATCACTGCCGATGGCATAGCATGCAGCTACACACGCAATGCATACCTTGATGGTGGCTACGAAACCATCGTGTTGCCGTTTGATGCCGATATCTCTGCTATTAAAGAGGCTGGTTTCGTATTTGAAAAGTTCGAAGGCTTGGGCGGGAATACCATCCAA
>JAZONI010000115.1:0-3018 GCA_045654445.1 Bacteroidaceae bacterium
CACCCGTGACAACCCGAGAGATGGCCGAGCGCATAGGCTATGCCACCAGTGTAAACAAGACCGATGTGGTAGCTGTGCTCAGCGCCCTGGGCCACGAGCTGAGTAGGGCCTTGCTCGATGGGCGCACGGTGCAGATTGATGAGATAGGTTCGTTCACCGTGAAGCTGGGCCTGAAGGAGAGGAAGTATCTTGACGACCGTGTCACCCTTCACGACATCGAGGTCAAGGGCATCAGCTTCCGTCCCTGCAAGGAGCTGAAGGAGGAGATGCGCGGTGCCGAGATTGTGAGTGGAGGTCATGCCGTGCGTACCCTGCTCACCCGAGAGGTAGCCGAGCGCCGCCTGCGCACCTTCTTTGAGGACAACGATTATATATACCGCTCACAGATGGAACAGCTGTGCGAGTGCTCCACCTACCTCGCCACCAAGTACCTCAACCTCTTCGTCAAGGAGGGTCGCCTGCGTGCACTGGGCCGCAAGAACAGCCGCTTCTATGCACCAAGGCCCGAGGGGTTCTGATATATAGTGCAGAGGCTCCGCAAGGCAGTCGCCACCGACACCCCACCGACACGGGGTGTCGGTGGGTATACATCATAAATACAATAAATTACGGGACACTACCGACACCATGCCCATAAAAAGGGACGTGGCCTTATTTGTACTTTATCTTGAAATAGTCGAGCAATGCCTTGTAATTGTCTTGTGCTGTAAGGCATGTGTCCATGAGGTAGCCCTTGATATGGGGCCAGTGTTGTAGGCCACGATAATAAAACATCTTCAACTCATCGGTGATGATGAAGGGTACATGCCCATGGGCAAGGCATTCCTTGAACATGATGAGACGGCCGACACGGCCATTGCCATCTTGAAAGGGGTGGATACGCTCAAACCGATGGTGCAGGTCTACGATGTCTTCCAATGTCTTGTTACGCTTGGCATGGTATTCCCGCAACATGGCTTTCATTGCTTGCTCCACTTCGTCGGGCGGTGTTGTCTCAGTACCTCCGACCTCATTGGGGAGTCGCTTATATTCGCCTACGGCAAACCATTCGCGGCGACTGTCCGATGTGCCGGATTTCAGCATGAGGTGCAGATTTTTGATGAAGGCCTCGGAGAGTCTCTCCTCAGCACGGTCGATGACGGTATCGATACAGCGAAAGTGATTGCTGGTCTCGATGATGTCGTCCACGTTGATGCTCTCATCGGTAATACCTATCGTATTGGTCTCGAAGATATAGCGTGTCTGGTCGTGAGTCAGGCGACTGCCCTCGATATGGTTCGAGTTGTATGTGAGGTCTATCTGTGTACGATGATATATGCCTCCTGTGAGGCGCATTTGTTTCTGCTCGCGTAATGCTGCAAGCAGTGGCGACACGCGAGTCTGTCCACGGACAGGCAATACGGCATCGGTGGGGATATTCCAGGTTTTACCTGTAAGAAATGCACCTTCAATCTTTCCTGTAGCACAATAGTTGCGCACGGTGCGTTCTGACAAGCCATGCAGACTGGCAAACTCAGATACCGAGATATACTCCATACAATCCTCCTATCGGCAAGTTTAACACATAAAAAACACCACAAAAGTACTATTTCTTGCCGATATCGGCAAGAAATAAGCGTTTTTATTGAAGTAGGAAGATAAAACTATATCACTCTTATTAACTTCTACTATTCTATGCTGTATACTTCATTTCTCCTTCAAATAATCTATCGGATTCAGATAAAACGCTTTTTGGTGTCCCAGCGGAGCATCGTCGATGCGCCAGGGATAGGGGATGAGGGTGCCTATGCCATAGTGCAGGTGGGCGGGTGTGGTAGCGGCATTGCCTGTGTTGCCCACGGTGCCAATCTGCGTGCTATGACCCACGAGAGCGAGGGGCTTGGTGGTGATCTCGTCGAGGTGGGCATAGTAGTGGAGTCGCCACTTGGGGCCGAGCACGATGACAAACTTGCCTCCCTTGCCATACTCGGCGGTGAGGAGCACGATGCCTATGGTGGCGGAGTTGACCCGCGTGCCACGACGGGCAAACACATCGATGCCCTTGTGCACGATGGAGGTCCCCCACCCTTCGTACCAGAAGGTCTCGTGGTTGTAACTGTTGCTGTCGGCCCCCACGACGGGCATCTTCAGATTCTGTGGGATGAGCATCCCGAGGACTACGATGGCTACGAGGGCCAAGAGTGTATATAATAGGATTCGTTTCATATTGTTAGCGTTTATGTTATTTCCACCACAAAGGTACTATGGCAAAACAATACAGCCAAGCATTTCCTGCTCGGCTGTATGAAATGGTGGGGTTGGTGTATGAAATGAGTGCCAAGCAACAACGATGACGCCAACCGCAGTCCTGAAAGTACACAAACTCTATACACTCACTCGAAATATATCGGGCAATGGAGATTGTTCTTGTGGATGCGGTAGATGAGGATGTTCTTGGGATAGCGCCCGAGGAGGAAGAGTGTCACAGGGCACAGCCACACCTCACCATCTATGCCACCCTTGTAGAAGGCCCCACCCGTGAGCGACGACTCAGACAGGGTAAGCTGCATGCCGCAATAGTGGAGTGCCTCCTCGTCGTCGGCCACCTTAAAGACTACTTCGATGTGCTCGTCGCCACGCGAGTAGTATTCAAGCAATTTGGCTGCGCCGCCCACCATCATCGTATGCTCGAAGAGAGGCTTCGGGAAGCCGGGTACCTCGCAGTACCACTTGCGCCCCACCTTCTTGAACGACACACGCTGGATGCCATTGCTACCGAGACGCTTCCATGATGCCCACACCAATACACCAACGGCCTGAACATAGGCAACACCCAACTGACATGCACACACACACTGCTTGAAGAGATCTTTCATTCGACTCATAACAAAATATAAAATTAAATAAGTAATTAGAATTTAAGAATCTATTTGGGCTTTACCGCTAATATGCTTTATCTTGTGCTTTTTGGTTTATTTGAGCCCCTTTTTGGCATCATTACACTCTTTGTTCTTGTAAATAGGCCACTATTTACGGCGC
>JAZONI010000116.1:0-12144 GCA_045654445.1 Bacteroidaceae bacterium
ATGAAAATCCTTATCATCGAAGACGACCTTTCATTGCAGGAGATACTATGCCGGACGTTAGAGCAGGAGCGCTACATCGTAGAGGTAGCCCCCGACTATCGCACAGGACTCCTCAAGCTGTCGGACTATACGTATGACTGCATACTGCTCGACATTAATCTGCCTGACGGCAATGGTCTTGACCTCTTGCGCGAACTTAAGGAGATGAAGAAGGAGGGTAGCCTTATCATCATCTCGGCGCGTGATAGCATAGAAGATAAGGTAGAGGGACTTGATCTTGGGGCTGACGATTACTTGCCCAAGCCATTCCATCTGGCCGAGTTGCTCTCGCGCATCAAGAGCGTGATGCGACGCAACAGCCAAGGTGGAGAGCAACATGTGAGCTATGGCAATGTGAAGGTCAATCCGCATACCTTCGATATATGGGTGAGCGATGCCAAGAAGGAGCTCTCCCGCAAGGAGTTTGACCTGCTACTCTACTTCCTGCAGCGTCCCAACCGCCTGGTGAGCAAGAGTATGCTTGCCGAAGCTATCTGGGGTGACCACTTCGACGATGTAGATAACTACGACTTCGTATATGCCCAGATAAAGAACTTGCGCAAGCGACTCGCCGCATGGGAGGCCAGCATAGAGATTTCTTCGGTATATGGCATGGGGTATAAGCTGATTGAAAATTGATAATTGAAAATTAGGCACCCTCAACCCTCAACCCTCAACTCTCAACCTACAATCCATGAAACTCACTACTCACGCCATACGCAGCCTTATCCTTCCCTTGCTCCTGATCTTTGGAGCGTGGTCGGTAGCCTTTTACTTCATTTTGAGCGACGAACTCATCGATGAGGTAGATGACCAGCTGGAGGTCTACTCCGAGCGCATCATGCGCCAATGGCTATCGGGTGAGGCACTGCCCGACTCGGCAGATGGTACCAATAATACCTATTACATACGGCAGATTACTGTTGATGAACTGGCCTTGAATAAGAAAGTAGAGTACGAATACAAGAACATCTACATATCTGCAAGGCATGAGGATGAGCCTGCGCGTGTGATGCACACCATATTTGAGCACCACGATGGCACATGGTGGAAACTCACGGTGATGACTCCCATCTATGAGCGCAACGAGGTCATGAGCACCATACTCGTGGCCACTTTCATCCTGCTCATTGTGATGCTATTGGTCATCATCGGCGTGTTTGCATGGGTATTTGTGCGCCACACACGTCCGCTCTATAGGGTGCTTCGTTACTTGGATTCCTATGCCATTGGCAGACCCCGCCCTTTGCAGAATAAGACCGATGTGACGGAGTTTCAGCAGCTCAACGAATCGGTGGCAGCCTGCATACATCGCATAGAGGAGGTGTATGAGCGTGAGCGCCGCTTTATTGGTGATGCCTCGCACGAGTTGCAGACCCCCCTCGCTGTGTGTCAGAACCGCATTGAGATGATGATGGATGATGCCACACTCACCGAGCAGCAGATGGTAGAATTGGCCAAGATGCAGCAGACCATTAGCGAACTCATCCGACTCAACAAAACCCTGCTGTTCCTCTCAAAGATCGAGAATAACCAGTACATCGAGCATACAGATGTGTGTGTCAACACCAAGTTGCGCCATCAGCTGGAGCTGCTTGCCGAGGTATACGAGTCGAAGGCCATCACCATAAATCTCTATGAGAAGGGGCAGTGGACTCTCCGTGCCAACGATGAGCTCATATCCTCGCTCGTGAGCAATCTCCTGCGCAATGCCTATATACACAGCCTGCCTCATAGCGCTATCGACATATATATAAAGGAGGGCGCATTGAGCATCGCCAATACCAATGATGGGGAGGCACTGGATGCCGCCCGACTCTTCGACCGTTTCTACCGTGGCAATCATGGCATGAAAAACTCTACCGGACTGGGGCTTTCCATCGTGAAGGCCATTTGCGAGTCAAGTCACCTCAAGGTAGGCTATACATTCGAGCAAGGTAAACATATCTTTACCGTTTCTCGTTAATAGGGTATTGTCATCCTGTTTCCTATGACACAAGTCAATGCGTGGATTCGAAAAACTGAAAAAGTTTTGAAAAAAAATCACTTTTTTCTCACATTTGCCCGAAATTTCAGAATCTTTTCAGAATTGGGTTCTACCTTTGTCGTGTAAATAATGAGAAATGAATGTAAAACCCTTTTAAACCAGTATTATTATGAAAAAGATTTTTATCGCCCTTGCATGTGTGTTTACTTTGGTGACTAGCGCTTGTGCCGACAACTACCAACCCATCAATCGAGACCAGCTGCCCGAAAAGGCACAAACCTTCCTTTCTACCTATTTCCCCGAATCGAAGGTGTCATTGATTCGCAAAGAGATAGATGTGATGGAGTTGAGCTACGATGTCATCTTCACCGATGGCTGCAAGGTTGAGTTTGACCGCAAAGGCAGTTGGACCGAAGTGGACTGCCTCACTCATCCTGTCCCCGCAGGCATCGTTCCCGAAGCCATCAATAACGTTGTCGGTACCCATTATCCCGAGGCAAAGGTAACCAAGATTGAGCGCGACCATCGCGAAGTAGATGTAAAGTTGAGTAATCGTGTAGAGCTTACCTTCAACAAGCATCTTCAGTTGGTAGATATTGACTGATCGGGGGATAGCCCATTTATAGCGAGCGAATAACTTTATTCGCTCGTTTTTTGTATATTAACGTGAGTTCGATATAAGGATTCCTTAGGGAATTGTCCCCTTAAATTAGGGGGACGAGCGTAGCGGAGGGGGTATTTTCTTGCAAATAATCGTACCACCTCCCCCTCTACGAGGGTACTCCTCCTAACCTAGGAGGAGAATAGAAGCAGCTGGTTCTTATATCGAACTCACGCTATATTATCATTGGGCATTTGTCCGCTTGTTCCAGATTGAGTAGTGGCAATCTCTCAGTTTTCACTACCTTTAGCTTGCAAATGTTGTTTTTTATTGCGTACTTTGCTCATCCTTTAATGTCGATTTATGGAAGACCTGGTCCGATACGTCTGGAAGCATCGATTGTTCCCGCTCACGACACTGCTCACCACCGATGGGCAAGAGATTGAGGTGGTGCATCCCGGTATGGAAAACCGTAACGATGGTCCCGACTTCTTCAATGCCAAGGTAAAGATTGGTACTACGCTGTGGGTGGGTAATGTGGAGATTCATGGTAAGGCTTCGGACTGGTATCTGCACGGTCACGACACCAACAGACGCTACGATTCGGTGGTGTTGCACGTAGCAGCCGAGGTTGATCGCAAGGTCGTGCGCACCGACGGCACTCCCATCCCACAATTGGCACTACCAGTTCCCCAACATATTATCAGTAACTACAACGAACTGCGCAAGACCGATCACTACCCTCCCTGCTATCGCGTGATTCCCGGGTTGAGCAATCTTGTGGTGCACAGCTATCTCTCATCACTATTATATGAACGGCTCGATATGCGTGCCGCACAGATAGCCGAGCGCTACGAGGCACATGACAAGAACTGGGACGATGCCCTCTTCTCTACCCTTGCCCGTAACTTTGGCTTCGGTACCAATGGCGATGCCTTTGATGAGTGGGCACGCAGGATGCCCTTCCGTGCCGTAGACAAGCATGCCGACAACTTGTTGCAGGTCGAGGCATTGTTCTTTGGGCAGGCAGGCCTATTGAAAGAGGACGCCGTGCCATCCTACTATCACGAAGCGTTGGCCAGTGACGCATATTTCCTGTCGCTACAGCGCGAATATCGATTTCTGGCCCATAAGTTCGACCTCCGTCCGATGGACTATACCGCATGGCGCTTGTTGGGTATGCGTCCGGCAAACTTCCCCCATGTACGCCTGGCACAGTTGGCCATGCTCTACCATGAGCGTCGCATCAGTGTGTCGCGCCTGATGAGTGCTACAGACCGCACCGCGCTTACCGCGCTCTTGCGTGTAGGCACTTCGGAGTATTGGGACACACACTACGTGTTCAGTTCCACCACCTCAGCCCCGATGAAGAAACGTGTTACCGATAGTGCCGTCACGTTACTGCTCATCAACTCCGTAGCCCCCTTCTACTACAGCTATGGTCGCCGCAAAGATAGCGAGCAGCACTGCGAGCGTGCAGTGGCCTTGCTCGAGCAGTTGAAGGCCGAGAATAACTACATCATCCGTGGTTGGGCCGATTGCGGCATCTTGGCAAAGCATGCTGCCGACAGCCAAGCCCTCATTCAACTGAAGAAGCAGTATTGCGACCGCCGCGATTGTCTCCGTTGCCGTATCGGATACGAGTATCTGAAGAAGGAATATGGAGTAGGGGAGTGACTCATGGTGCTTTAGCGTCGTCGGGTCCTACCCATTTTATCCTCACCGAAGGTTACAAAAGTTCATAAATCGGTTGGCGGTGGCAGAATTCTCCTCCAGGAGGAGTACCCTCATAGAAGGGGAGGTGGTATGAAGGCAGAGGAACTCTTAGAATTTTATAAGACAGTTTGTCCTAAAAAAGTTGACAATTGGAGCAGTACTTGCGTACCAGTACTGCAATACCGAGCCTCCGGTATTCGAGTACTGGAGGCTCAGTACTGAAAATTCGCACTGCCCAATTCTCATGTTGCACGGCCTGACGTAGCGCAACGCTATACGAATACGAATACGAAAGCTCTCAGATCATGCCACTGCCAACCGATTTATGAACTTTTGTAACCTGAAAAACGGGCAAAATCGTCCATTTCATCGGCGTACCTCATGGCCCGGGTCAAAATATTATTACCTAAATTTCCACAAATAATCCGTGAGTTATCATAAATAATTCGTAAATTCGCAAACGATATAATTTGTTTGCCGCCATGAATATAGAAGACAATAGTATTCCTCAGCCAATTAGTCACGAGTACCAGCAACTGATTAATGATATCACGATACTTTGGAGTCAAGCCAAAGAACGCGCCATCGGTGCTGTCAACACCGAATTGCTCGAAGCCAATTGGCAGACAGGAAAGTACATCGTAGAGTATGAGCAAGGAGGAATGAAGCGTGCAGAATATGGCAAACAATTGCTCATTAACCTCGCAAAAGACTTGACGTTGCGAAACGGCAGAGGTTTTAGTCGTTCCAACCTTCTTTATATGAGAAAGTTCTATCTTTCTTTTCCAAAAAGTGAGACAGTGTCTCACCTATTGACATGGAGCCATTATTTTGAGATTCTCAAATGCGATGACCCTATGGAAATGCAGTTCTATCTCAAGCAATGCATCAAGGAAGGATGGAAGGTGAGGGAGTTGAAGCGACAGATGAAGAGCGCACTATTTCAGCGATTGGCACTCAGCACCGACAAGGAGGGAGTCTTGGCATTGGCAAACGAAGGGCATCAGGTATTGACTCCTCAAGACATCATCCGCGACCCATTTGTGCTCGAATTTACCGGACTTCCCCAAAAGAAGCGATACAAAGAATCTGACCTGGAGACTGCCTTGAAGACCAACATGGAGCAATTCCTCCTGGAGCTTGGTCGTGGCTTTGCTTTTATAGGTCGCCAGTATGTCATGCCCATCGGAAGCCGTCAGTTCAAGGTCGATTTGGTGTTTTATCATTGCATCCTCAAATGTTACGTCCTAATAGATTTGAAGCGTTCCGAAATCAAGCACAACGACATCGGGCAAATGAACCTTTATCTCAATTACTTCAAGACCGAGGTCTGTCAACCTGATGACAATCCTCCCATTGGCATAGTCTTAGGAGCAAAGAAAGATGAACTCCTGATGGAGTATGCCTTGCAAGGTATCACCAACCAATTGTTTGCGGCTCGTTACCAGTTGTATCTTCCCAAAAGAGAAGAACTCCAAGCCCAGTTAGACAAGTTGCTTGAGCTATCATAAACAACCATACAGCCACTTCGCTTCGGGGTGGCTGTTTTGTTTTCAACATAAATTTCCACAAATAATCCGTGAAACGTGTTCGCCGCCCGAACCTTTAGGTTGCTGGCCCGTAGGAGAAAAGCAAGGGACCAAAGGCAATTTTCATAAATAATTTGTAAATTCTAATTCCTAATTCCTAATTATTTACTACTTTTGTTGCGATTCAGCCAGCTCGCAAGGGATGGGTGGGTCAAGACATATTGGATTCCGTGCTCTGACAGTGCATCGCTCACCGTGGACCTCGTGCCCACACCGAGCCTCATCGAGGAGCAGGAAAAGGACGTTTTCTGAACGTTATCTTCTACCATATCGAACTTCGCAACTTTGATTCCATTAGAAGATACCGCAACGAGGCGTCCATGCTGGGTGTTTATATCCCCTAACCTATGGTCGCGAGGCCTTGCTTTGTCATTCTGAACAAATTTGTCATTTTGAACGAAGTGAAAAATCTCGCGCACTGCCATAGGCGATGGTTGTTTATAAACCGCACGGCGTGGGCTGGCTGAGTTGCTTATCTCAATGGAAAGGCAATGCGAAGGCCAGATATGGTGGGATAAGCAAGGAAGTTTCTCCCACGTCTTTTTTATATCCATAACCGAAGTCTTTGTCAATAGCCAAAATGAGGGCCTGGTTATTGGGCAAGGATAATTATAAAGATAATAGGTCCTCAAATAATTTATTTATATGAAAAAAATACGTTTATTGTATTTGAGCATAATGGCTGCAGCATGTTTGAACAGTTTTGCTCAAGTAGAGAATGTGACTTCCAAGGTGCAGAATGCCGACTTTGAGCGGGGTGTTGCTTACTGGGACGTTACTTTTGAAAACCAGGTTTGGAGTAAGAAAACAAGCAAGTCTAAACAGACAGGTTTCTATGGCTTCTCAGGCACCAGCTTGGAAGTCTGGAATGGTAATGTACTTCAGCCCAACTCTGTGGCTCAGACCGTAAGAGACCTTCCTAATGGTACTTATGTGTTTGGTGCTTATGCAGCAGCTTCTCGTAGCTTGCCTCTCCCCTCTGAACCCGTTAGAGAAGAAGGTCAATCAGATGAGTCATATAAGGCTGACTCTTTGGCTTGGGCAGCTGAAAAGGAGGATATCTATTCAAGACTTGTTGCCGACTCAGTGTTTGGTGTGAAGATGTTTGCCAACAATGATGAGGTGCGCGTTGCGACTGAGCACCCCGACCGTGGTGAGGAAAAGCGTCACACTGTTAAGTTCAATGTAGCAACCAAGGTTACCGATGGTAAGCTCAGAGTGGGTATGCAGGTTGACTCAACCAATGCTGTTTATGTAACATGGGACGATGTTGAGCTCTACTTCTGTGGTGATATGGATGCAGAGGCTGCTTTGAACGAGGTGGCTAAGCTCGATGCTCAGAAGGTATTGACTATTGCTGACACTGTAGTGGTACGTCATATGAATGCTGACTCTCTTGCATTCTTGAATGAAGGTATTGCTGCTGCTAAGGCTGTAGCTACAGCTGCTGACTTCACTGCTGCTGACGAGCTTCTCCGTTGGGGTATCGTTATGGGTAACAAGTCTGCTGACGACTACAAAAAGTTGGATGCCAAAATTGCTGCAGTTAAGACCGGTAAGGATGCAATGCTTGAGAAGATTGAGGGCGAGTGGTTGTTTCCTTGGTACAATGAAGCAATAGAGGCTATACTTGCGCAGGCTGAGACTGCATATGCTGCTAAGAATGCTAACCGTGCTGATATCAATCTGTTGATTGATAACTTAACTCTCTCTTATGCTGAGTTGCAGTTCGAGGAACTCGACTATGCAAACTATCAATTGGGTGAATTCATCCAGGAAAATATTAATCAGTTTGGTGATGGTATAGGTCAGTATCCAGTATATTGGAAGGATTCTCTTGTCCGTTTGCAAAACCATGTTATGCTAATACTTGATAATTTCAGCCGCGAGACCGCTGTGGAAGATGTAAAGTGGATTGAGGTTATCGAGAACAGCATTGCTGCTTGCGAAGCTGCTAAGAATGCCTCTCCCGTTGACCTTCCTGCTTTCGTAACTCAGGTTTTGACAGGTGACCCTGCACTCGGTGAGAATATTGGTAGCGATGTTTATAAATATCAATCAGAGACCTTTGCTTCTAAAGCAATGGTTGAAAAGATTAAGGTGACCTTTTTGGATACCTACTGTCCCAATGGTACAGGTAAAGGTGACCCCGTATTCGTGGCTTTGTCTGAGTTCTATCTCTACGATGGTGCAGGCAAGCAGATTGCTTTGACTGAGGAAAACTTCTACACCAACGCTCAGGAAACGTCTGAAGGCCCGATGGCAAACATCTGCGATGGTAGCACAGAAAATTTCTGGCACTCAGACTGGCATGGTACCGTAAAGGATAATCACTATCTTGAAGTTACTATCCCCGAGGGTCTGGAGTTGCATAAGTTCAGCATCGGTTGGCAGTCACGTAACAACAGTCAGAACATCCCTGCTTCTGTAGAGCTTTCAATCACTCCTGAGTCTAAGTACAGTGCTTTGTCTAATGTTATTACTTACGCTAAATCATTCTTGTCTTCAATTGTAGTAGGTAAGGGTGTTGGTTATGCTGATGTGGACTTGACTGCATTGAAGGCGGCTATTGCAGTTGGTGAGGCTTTGATTTCTACTGGCGCTACCGATGATGAATATATGAAAGCTGCTGCTGCCATCGAGGATGCTCAGTATGAAGTTGACATGGCAGGTGTTGTGCTCCCCGAAGAGGGTAAGGAATACCGTCTCGTATCTGCTGGTCCCTTCTTTGCAAAGCAAGGTGTTCAGAAGGTAATGACCGCTTATAGTGATACTGTTCTTACTGATCGCGTGTGGTGGAATACTGCAGATAAGGCTGATTATGATCAGGTATTTATCTTCGAGCCTATGGAGAACGAGGATGATAAACTGTACTTTACTGTAAAGAACAAAACTACAGGTAAGTATATGGGTACTCCTGTGGATGCTTGGTTGGAGTATCCTGGCGGAGAAGAGAGTAAAGCGTTGTTTGAAACACCTGATACAGTTGAGTTGGTATCTTTGGGGGCTGGTCAGTTCCAGTTGGTGAACAATGGTGGTGTGCTACACGCAGGTTCACACAATGATGGTGTTGCAAGCGAAAGTGCAGGCACTTTCGGTGGTGTCGCTGGTGTATACTCGTCAGTTGTAACATGGACTGGTGGCCTTAACAGTCCTTCTGCATGGTATATCTGCGAATTGAGCGAGATGCCTTTGACCGTATTGGTAGAGGGTAAGGAGTTCACTTCTGTTGATTATCACTTCTATGAGCCTGTTTCTGTATTCACAATTAAGGCTGACAAGGAGACTGATTTTGACAACTTGACTTTCTACGGTCTTGACGGTGTTGCTATTGAGGGTGTTGAAATCGATCCCGTTACTGATGGTTTTTTGGTATATCTCCCCGAGAGCGTATCTGGCTTTATCTTCTCATTCACTAATACTGATGCTGTATCTCAGGTAGAGTTCACTGCTAGCAACTTGGAACCTTTGTATGAGGCTTATCTTACCGCAGTGGCATTTAATCCTGTATTCAGTGATTCTATCGGTCACTATGGTGATGCTACTGAGTATGAGGCTGCTCTTGCACAGGCTGAGGAATACTTCTCTAAGGGTGCAACTGATGCAGAGGTTGAAGCTACTGTTGAGTTACTCGAGAAGGCTGTAGCTAATTTGAAACCCAACATGCCTGCTGCCGACAAGACCTACTTCATTGTAACTGCATTTGAAACATTTGCTCAGAATCACGATGTTCCTGTAGCCGTTTATGCTAAGAATCAGGTTGTTGAGGGTCAACAGAAGACCTTTGCTAAGTGGGCTTACATTAGTTTGAACGACGAGGCTTACCAGTGGCGCTTCATTGAGGTAGAAGATACTTTGGACTACCCCGTATACCATATCCAGAGCGTATCTACAGGCAAGTATGTTAAGGCTATTGCACAGTCTGCTAACCTTGAGTTGGATGTCTTGGAGAATGCTGGTGTATACTCAATCACCATTATGAATGGTACTTCTGTCGCTGTTGGTAACGTAGGAGCTGCTACTAGGGCGAATCAGTTCTTCCACTGCGGTGGTCATGCTAATGGCGCAGGTAAGGCTGGTAACATCGTTGGTTGGTCTGCTTCTGCAGGTGTTTCTCAGTGGAAGATTGTTGAAGTTGTTTCAGAAGAATCAGAATCAAATAATGTTTCTTTGTCGGATCTTGTGGATTCATACAAGAATGCATCCCAAAAGAGATATGACGGAATAACTTATTTGCGTGATTTTCAAAATACCAACTGGCAAGCACTGTACGTGCCCTTCGAAATTCCTTACGAGAATATAAAGGATGATTTCGAGGTGGCAGATCTTAACGATGTTCGTCAATACGATTATGATGACGATGGCGTGAAGGATGAGACGGTGATTGAGGCATTTAAGGTGACAAGTGGTGTGCTGGCAGCAAATTATCCCTATCTTATTCGTGCTAAAGAGGCCGGTGAGAAGACAATCACGGTGACCGATGCTATGTTGTATGCAACGAAAGAAAATAGCATTGACTGTTCATCAGTACGTGAGAAGTTTACTTTCACGGGTACTTATAGCCGCCTCTCTTCTGATAGGTTGCCCCAAGGCGAGGGTTACTATGCTCTGAGTGGTGGAGTATGGCAGCCTGTAGCTGAGGACTCATCGCTTGGCGCTTTCCGATTTTACCTTAAGGTGGATAGTCGTAATGGAGTTAACGTAGGTCAGAGCAATGCTATACGTATGCGCATCATTGGAGAAGAGGGCACCACAGAAATTGGTAATATTGAGTCCGCTGACAATACTCAACAGACAACAATTATTTACGATCTTCAGGGCCGCAGAGTGGATAATCCAAGTAAGGGCGTATATATTGTGGATGGTCAGAAGGTCGTATTCTAAAAAATGTAGATTATGAAAAACGATTATTTGAAACCTGAAATGGAGGTGCTCGACATTGAGGTGGTCACAGTGATGATGATTGGCTCTATCATCGATACGGAGATGGGAGATGAGCCTAGTGTACCCGATGCTCCCATCCGCCGCGGCTCATGGGGCAACCGCTGGGAGTAAATGCTGTGTGTATCTCCCATGAGAGGAGATATCTGAATGAAAGGAATGAGGGTGTGTCAAAACGACTCACCCTCATTCTCTATATGATACAGTAGCTTAAAATGCTTATGCCTGTGCATGCTTTGCCTTATAGGCAAGGGCATAGAGGCGCATCTGCTTCACCATGGCAACGAGGCCATTGCTGCGGGTGGGTGAGAGGTGCTCCTTGAGGCCAATCTCCTCGATGAAGTAGAGGTCGGCATCGGCAATCTCCTCGGCGGTGTGCCCGGAGAGCACCTTTACCAAAAGACTCACGATTCCCTTGACGATGAGGGCATCGCTCTCGGCTTGGAAGATGAGGCGTCCGTCCACCTCGTCGGCTTGCAGCCATACGCGGCTCTGGCAGCCTTCTATAAGGTTGCTATCGGTCTTATACTCCTCGGGGAGGGGTTCCTGCTCACTGCCGAGGTCGATGAGGAGCTGGTACTTGTCCATCCAGTCGTCCAGTTCGCTGAACTCTTCGATGATTTGGTCTTGTATTTCGTTGATGGTCATCATGTGAATTTACAATTTTACGATTTACAAATTACAATTTAATTGCGATTTGACATTCCTGTTTTTACTTTTCGTGATAGATTACCTGCAACACGGTTTGTCCTACGGCACGGAGCACAGCGGGGTCGATATTGTCCATGGTGTCATCCATGGTGTGCCAAGTGGGCGCAAAGCCTGTTTCGGGATAATGGCCTATGATGTCGATGCAGGGTATGCGGGCAAGCTGGTTGACGGGGAGGTGGTCATCAGTAATCACTCCACCATCGGCATAAGGGAACCACTGGCCGTTTCCACTGGCGTGGGCTGCAGCCCACACCTTATCTACGATGTGCTTTGCGAAATAATCAGAGTAGCCTTCGCGATGGAAGCGGGCATCCTTGCCACCTACCATATCGAGCAATATGCCGAAGCGTGCCATATAACCTTCTGTGTGAGGCACACGAGCCCAATATTGTGAGCCGAGGCACCATGCCATACCTTCTACCTTCTCGTTACTGTTTTCATGCTCGCCATAGTCTTCGGCATCAAAGAAGATGATGTCTATTCCGATATCTGTAGGATGGGACTTCAGTTGGCGTGCTACTTCGAGGAGTACACCCACGCCGCTGGCACCATCATTGGCA
>JAZONI010000117.1:0-29493 GCA_045654445.1 Bacteroidaceae bacterium
GACGAGGGTGATATCATCACCTTGAACGTACGTATCGCTACACCTCCCTTCAAACCCAAAGAGCAGGGCGGTGGCTTCATGGACGTTATGCCCGGTATCGCTTCATCATACATCTTCAGCTTGAAGCCCGGTGACAAGGTAATGATGAGTGGTCCTTACGGAGAGTTCCGTCCCAACTACGAGTCAGGCC
This sequence comes from Bacteroidaceae bacterium, assembly GCA_045654445.1. Taxonomy (GTDB): domain Bacteria; phylum Bacteroidota; class Bacteroidia; order Bacteroidales; family Bacteroidaceae; genus UBA1189. The sequence continues at coordinate 191 of JAZONI010000117.1, forward strand.
GTGAGATGATTTGGGTAGGTGGTGGTGCCGGTATGGCTCCTCTCCGTGCACAGATCATGCACATGCTCAAGACACGCCAGTGCCGCGACCGTCAGATGCACTACTTCTACGGTGCTCGTGCATTGGAGGAAATCCCATTCCTCGACGACTTCCTCGCATTGGAGAAGGAGTTCGACAACTTCCACTTCCACCTTGCGTTGGACCGTCCCGATCCCAAGGCAGACGCAGCAGGCATCAAGTATACTGCAGGCTTCGTAGCACCTGTTATGGGCGACACCTACCTCAAGCAGCATGAGTCTCCCGAGGATTGCGAGTACTACTTGTGTGGTCCTCCCATGATGGCGAAGACTGTTCTCGACCTCTTGGACAGCCTCGGCGTAGAGAAGGATATGATTCACTTCGACGACTTCGGCGGATAATACGCTGTAGCGACATATTAACATTAACAATGAAGAGAGACTCCCATGTGGAGCCTCTCTTCTTCTTTTCTGTCACCTGCCCCCAAGGCCATATGGGATATAGACACCTTCTCACTCCTAACTCTTAAGTCCATACACCCTCGTGCGCAGCCATTGGCCATACTCTGCGAGGGTATGTGTGGCGAGGTATTGCTGCTGTTCCTCCACGCTGATGGGGGTCCCCACGACGAGGCGCACGGGACGGTGTGCCTTGTTGAATACCTCACCGGGCAGACGCAGCAGGCGCACGCGCCAGTTGATGAGGCCCAGCAGGTAGAAGAACGATGAGTTCTTGTCGAGGAAGTGTACGGGCAGTATAGGCGCCTTCGCTTTGGCCATGAAGGCGATGACGGCAGGTTGCCACTCGCGGTCGCGCACACAGCCATCGCGCAGGCTGAGGTCGCTGATGGCTCCCGCAGGGAGCAACCCTAATGCGCTACCCGAGCGCAGATGCGCGAGTGCACGCCTCACCCCCATAATGCTCTCGGTGGTTGCCGCCGTACGCTCCACGCCAGTGGGCGTGACAGTGATGAGCGAGGGCGACAGCGCCTCTATGCGGCTCAGAAACTGGTTCACCATCATCTTATAATCACCATATCGATGCCCGAAGTAGTCGGCCAGGATCAGTCCGTCGATATGTCCGTAGGGATGGTTGCTGATGGTGATGAAGGGCGCGTCATGTCCCAGTTCGTCCAGTTGGGTCAGCACCTCGGGCGTATCTATAAACACCTCATAGTCCACCTCCAGGTCTTCAAGCACGCTCCGCGCAAAATCCGCCCCGCTGAGGTGTGCGTGGCGGTCATACAGGGCATTCACCTTGTCCACCGCCAGCAGCCGCATCACCCCTCGTGCCAGCGCATTACCTACGCTGCCACGGAAGAGCGGCGTCATCTGTTCCAGTTCCTGCAGAGTTATTAATGACATCCTTAAGAATTGAAAATTGTGAATTGAGAATTAAATTTCGTTTTAGTTCGGCTCGCTGAGCGGTTAATAAACAAGCCTTACACTCGCTTCATTTGTCAGTTGGCTTATATGCTTTCACAGGATCCACCTCGGCATATTCCTTGGCATCGGTGTAGAAGTTGTTCAGGTAGATAATCACGAGCACTATGGCAATGATGATTCCTGCTATGTCAAAGGCACCGAGCGCAATGGGTGTACCAAACACATCGAAACATACAGTCCATTCGCGCAGCGGTGCCACGGTGGCAAACAGTGTGTTCACCACCACCATGATGAGGCGGAACTCCGTAGGTCCCATGCCGGCATAGGTCAGTTTGAATTCCCCTTTGAGGTGTGCATTGATATATACCGATATGGAGAGCATCAGGTATACGGCGAGTACTGCCATGGCGATATATAAGTTGAGCATGCCGCTCAGCCCCGCGCCGATGCACATGATGGCTATGGTGATTACGTCGATATTATGATCGAGGAAGAACCCATAGATGGGGCGTTGCGTGCCTCTCACGCGTGCCAGCGTGCCGTCGAGCGAGTCGCCATACCAGTTGATGACAAAACCCAGCGATGCCAGCCACAGCCACCCTATGTGATGGTTCGAGAGGATGTAGCCCACGGCCACTACGATAGCGCCCACCACGCCGATGGCAGTGAGCATGTCCGATGTCACCCAGCGTGGCTGCCGCTGAGCCAGCCACACGAGCACCCTCTTTTCGGCAGCGTTGAGCACCGATGTCTGGATGCGTTTCGATTGTTCCTGTTTCATGAGTGTGCGTATTTACGGTTACAATCATCTTGACTATAGTGCCGATGGCAGGATTCACGCCTGCATCTATCATTCCATTTAACGCGTTTGGGGAATGAGTGTTCTCTCTTGAACTACATCGGCTATCATAGAAAAGAGTTTTACGCTGCAAAAGTAGCGGTTTGCCCTTTATGAGGAGTTATGATTTTCAACCCTAAAATGTTCAATTTTTCCTCGTTAAGATTCTTTATGAATCGTAAGTAAATGTTTGCAATAGTTCCCTTTAGCTCTCCCCCACCGCCAGATACCTAAAATATATGGGGCTAGAAGAAAAAGGCAATAACACGACTGTACGCAGCCTTTCATGCTGCGTAGTCAGATAAAAGAGACCGGTAAGCGCCTCCTATTACAATGTACCCTCGCGGTACTTGTTGCGGAACTCTGTGGGTGTGAGGCCAGTGTGGCGGCGGAAGTAACTGCTCATGAAGGAGAGGTTGGCGAAGTTGTATTCGTAGCAGATCTCCTTCATGGTTTTCGTTGTGTTCTTGAAGGTGGCTTTCAGTTGGTATATCAGCATGTCGTCGATGACCTCCTTGGGGCCGCGCCCGTCGTACATGCGGCATATGCGGGCGAGGTACTGTGCGCTGATGTGGAGCCGTTCGGCATAGAAGTTCACGGCATGCATCGTCTTGCAATGCTTGTTGAGCAGGAGGACGAACTGGTTGTAACAGCCCAATGAGGTGTTGGCGGTTGTCTTCTCCTTGCGTTGGAGGTGTATGCTCTTGTCGCGCATGCCCAGCATCAGGCAGCGGAACACGCACACGCCCTGCTCATACTTACTCGTCGTCTGCTCGTCGGTCAACAACATTTCAAGGAAGTTATATGTTGCATGGAATGACGACACGATACTCTCGCGCTCTTCGAAGAAGAACTGTTGCATCGCCCAGGTGTCTTTTACAAAGGGGAGTATCTGGGCGGCAGCATCGCGCAGCAGTTCCATGCAGGTGATGCAGATGAACTTGGCCTCCCAGTCGGGCGAGGCATCGGTAATCCGCATCATGCTGTTGGGGACGATGATGACGATGGTGTTAGGGGACATGTCGTAGGTCTCGACACCCGCCATGATGCGTGCTGTGCCTCGCGTACAGAGGGCGATGCCTAGAAAGTAGGTCTCTATCACGTTCTCGGTGACGGCATCGGCGGTCATGCGGTGGAGGGTGTATCCGTAGTCGGCAGCGGTGTCTGTCTTCATTCTTCGCGGGTGACTTATGATTGCTGATGTAAAAGTAGTGACAAAATATGTTAAAACAAACGCGAGTTTCAAAAATGAACAACGATGTATAATTTTAAATAATCACAACTCTATTATTTGGCTCTACCTTTGCACCGCTTTTGCAAAAATGGAGATATTTGAAGACTATGTCAATTTAGTAACCAACCTTGACGAGAGATGAGAGTACTGCTTGTTAGCAATAACGTATATATGCGTGGCAATGGCGTCTGCACTGCCGTGGTGTCGCTGGTCAGAAGGCTGCAGGCACAAGGCATCGAGGTCCGCGTGATGGCATGCAAGAACCCCGACCCGCAGGGTCAGCAGCCCGACTATCCCTTGAAGCATTTCAGGTTCCCCTTCTTCGAACCGCTCATCCAATCCAGCGGTTTCCGCTATGCCACCTATAGCAGGCGTGTTGCCGCCGAGGCCATTGAGTGGGCCGATGTGGTGCACCTCTGCGAGGGGTTCCCCTTGGAGGCTAAGGTGGCGCGTCTGGCACGCAAGCGGGGCAAGCCCTGCGTGGGCACCTTCCACCTGTTTACCGAGAATATCACGGCCAACCTGGGCATGCGCAAGGCACGCCTGCTCAACCACCTCCTCACCACATGGTGGCGCAAGGCGGTGTATGACCGCTGCACCCATGTGCACTGCCCCACGGAGGTGGTAAAGCGCCACCTGCAGGGGAACAAGTTCCACGCCGAACTGCGTGTCATCACCAACGGCATGGATATCCCCCAGCAGATAGAGCCGGCACCCGTGTCGTTGTCCCAGCCCATCACGCTGCTCTGCATCGGGCGTTTCGCCCACGAGAAGTCGCAGGGAACGCTGCTGGAGGCCATGAGACACTCCCGGTATGCCCACAAGATACAACTCCACTTTGCCGGCAAGGGCCCTCAGCAGCATCGCTACGAGAAGCAGGCACGCCGACTGGTCGCCGAGGGCGTCATCCGCCATCAGCCCATCTTCGGGTTCTACTCAGCGGCCGAACTGCAGGAACTGACCCGACAGGCCTACCTATATATACACTGCGCATGGGTCGAGGTAGAGGGGCTCTCGTGTGCCGAAGCCATCATGCAGGGCGTGGTGCCCGTGATTGCCAAGGGCAGGCTCACCGCCACCTCGCAGTTTGCCCTCGACGAGCGTAGCCTCTTCCCCGAGTCGGACGCACGCGCTCTTGCCGAGCGTATAGACTGGTGGATAGAGCATCCCGAGGAGCGTATCGCGATGGGCAAGCGCTATGCCGAGTCGGTGAGGAGATACGATGCCAAGGCGGCCAACGACAAGATGATAGCGATGTATAAAGACAGCATTGCCCTATGAGACGCCTGTACCCCCTCTGCTATGCCATAGTCATGCTGCTATGCTCCTGCTCCGTGTCGCGCAAGGCGGCCCTGGCAGAGTATCCCATGATCAAGGAGGGATACAGCCACCAGGGCATCCTCGAAGAGTGCATCTACGAATGCTCCGTCGAGGGCCCGCGCGAGAGGCGTATGCTCGTATACCTCCCTGCCGAGTACTACGACACTACGGCATGCTACCCCGTATTCTACCTGCTGCACGGTGCCCAAGGCAACGAGACCTCGTGGATAAACAAGGGTGACCTGTTGCAGAACATCGACAGCCTCACCACACACGGGCTGATGGAGCGTAGCATCATCGTGCTGCCCAACACGAACCAGCACAACAGCGACCGCGACTACCGGAAATCGCGCATCAAGGGAGCCCTGGAGGCCTTCTTCGAGAACGACGGCATGGTCGAGTATGCCTTTGTCAGCGATGTGGTGGGCAAGGTCGACCGCACCTACCGCACCATACCCGAGAAGCGTGCCCGCGCCATCGGCGGGCTCTCGATAGGGGCGCTGCAGTCTATCCACATCACGGCCAACCACCCCGACCTGTTCGACTACGTGGGGCTGTTCTCCCCGATGGTACACCCCGTGCCTCACCCCAGCAAGCACTGCACATTCTACCGCAACCTGAAGAAGAAGCAGAAAGAGCAGTTTGCCGATGCTCCCGAGCTCTATTGGGTGATGATAGGCAAGACCGACTTCTTCTACCCCCGCATGATAGCCTACCACCACTACCTCACCCGCAACGGCTACCCCCACGAGTACCTCACCACATCGGGTGGTCATCAGTGGTACAACTGGGAGGAGTACTGCAACCTGTTCATGCAGCGGTTGTGGAAATAAGGAGCATTAATTTTATACAATCTTGCTTTTACTTAATCATAATTTACTATATTTGCAAAATCAAGCCTTTGGTGCTGAGCAGTATAGAGATTGACACAACCCCTTATTCGCGTATATACTATGAAGGAAATCTTTAAAAAGTTCATGGCCTCGTTTCGGCAGACCATTCGGCTGACCGAATATATAGACACCGAAGCGGCCGAACGCTCTATCCGTAGCAACATCTATTTCCGTGGTCCCAACGCATGGATTCTGGCCATCGCCGTGGTCATCGCCTCGGTGGGGCTTAATGTGAACTCCATCCCTGTGATCATAGGCGCCATGCTCATCTCTCCGCTCATGGGTCCTATCTTCGGCATGGGATTGGGATTGGGCATCAATGACCTGCAACTCATCAAGTCATCGGGCAAGAACCTGCTGGTCATGGTGGGCATCAGCCTTGCCGCCTCGTTTGTATACTTCCTTATCACTCCCCTCAGCCTCACCAACCCCAGCGAACTGCTTGCACGCACCAACCCCACCATATACGATGTGTTGATAGCCCTGTTTGGCGGCTTTGCCGGTATCTTGGAGCAGTGCCGCAAAGAGAAGGGTACGGTATTTGCCGGTGTGGCCATTGCCACAGCGCTCATGCCCCCTCTCTGCACGGCAGGATTTGGCTTGGCAAGCGGCAACTTCAGCTATTTCATGGGCGCAGCCTACCTATTTGTTATCAATTGCATCTTCATCATGCTGGCTACCTACGTCAGCGTCAAGCACTTTGGCTTTCGCGAGGCAACCTTTGCCAACGAGGTCATACAACGCCGCACACGCATATTCAGCACGGTGCTCCTCGTGCTCTTCATCATCCCAAGTATATGGACGGCCGTAACCTTTATCAGGCAAAACAACTTTGAGGGTAATGCCACCATCTTTGCCGAGAAGTGCAAGGTATATGGCCGCACCATCCTGTATGACTACAAGATTGACCATGCCGACGGGTCTGTCATCAATCTTTTCTTCTCGGGCGAGCCGCTCAGCGACCAGGCACGGCGCGACCTGCTGACTCAGGCTGCCGAATATAACATCAAGGCCGAACAAGTGGTAATCAATGAATATACTACCGCCAACAATAGCGGCAACGACATAGAACTAGTAAAAAGCATCTATGACAAGATGGATACAGAGGTAGCACGACGCGACGCTGAGATCAGCGACCTGCGCCAGCAACTCAGCGTCACGCAACAGGAGAGTTTGCCCTATGTGCAACTCACACGCGAGATTCTCGGCATATACCCCTCGGTGCGCAGCGTGGTGATAGCCCGTGGTGCTGCTGTAGAGCGGGATTCACTCACGGCCTTGCCCTGCATCTCGGTCATCGTCCGTGCCGACTCGATGCTGACACCCGCTGAGACCATCCAACTCACCGAGTGGCTGCGCGTGCGCCTCAATGAGGAGTCCATCGTATTGACTCAACAGATGTAGGAAGTGTGGCCTCGAATCGTGCCGTGCCGAGCGAGGGGCCGACGCGGAACCTTTAGGTCGCTGAAAGCAATGATAGCGTCGGTTGCGCTGACTGAACCTTTAGGTTCACCAAAGCGTCTTGCTTGCAAGCCATCCGGTGCGGAGCCTAGCGCGGTACAATTCGCGAGCGAAGCAATGTGAACCTCTGTGTTCTCTGCGGCCCTGCGTGAGAAAAAATCATCCGCGTGCTATAGCTTCATGAAGAACGGATTGTCGCTCGGTGCCGCTGGGTCATACGCCACGTGGATGTATAGCCCTTGGCGCTCCATGTAGCACTCGGTGAGGGGGATGAGTCCCTTGGCATTTAGCCAACCTTCTAAAGGCCTCGCTACGCCCCCTAACTAGGGGGACAATCCAGAGACCTGGGCAAATTTCTATATTATTTCTATATTATTCCCATATTATTTGCTTGTTTTTGGTATCTTTGCAGCCATTATGAGACGACATACCATATATACCCTATTGCTTCTGAGTATTTTCTCGGGCAGGACATTGGCACAGCACTACACGGTGAGCGGCTATGTCACCGATGCTGCTGCCGAGGAGACGATGATAGGTGCCACACTCTATGACCACACGAGCGCGAACGGCACGGTGACCAATGCCTATGGATTCTACTCACTGACACTGCCCCTAGGAGCGGTGGAACTGACAGCCTCGTATGTGGGCTACGCGCCGCAGACCAAGCAGTTTACCCTCACACGCGACACGGTGGTGAACATCGCCCTACATCCTCACTCGGCACTGGACGAGGTGACCATCGTGGGCAACCGCCTCGACCTAGGTGTGCGAGGCTCGCAGATGAGTGCGGTAGACATCCCTATAGCACAGATTAAAGCCGTGCCGGCCATGTTTGGCGAGACCGATGTGCTGAAGGTGCTGCAACTGCTGCCCGGTGTGCAGAGCGGCACTGAAGGCTCGGCAGGACTCTACGTACGTGGCGGAAGTCCCGACGAGAACCTGATGCTCATCGATGGTGTACCCGTATACAACGTGAACCATATGTTTGGCTTCTTCTCGGCCTTCAACCCCGACGCCATCAAGAACGTGACGCTCTACAAGGGCAGTTTCCCCGCCCACTATGCGGGACGCCTCTCTTCAGTGGTAGACGTGCGCATGAAGGAGGGCGACATGTACCACTACCACGGCAACGTGCACCTCGGTGCCATATCGTCAAAGTTCAGTCTCGAAGGACCGCTATGGAAGGGAAAGACCTCGTTCAACATCTCGGCACGACGCACCTACTCGGACCTCGTCACCAATGCTGCGCTGTGGTATATGGCAAACATACAGGACGACGAGACCAACTATGGCGCGGGCTACTACTTCTACGACCTCAACGTGAAGGTCAACCACAAGTTCTCTGACCGCGACCGCCTCTACCTGAGCCACTACTCGGGCGATGATGAGATCTATTTCTCCATCAATGAGGCCGACACCAAGGACTACCGCAGCGACAGCAAGTTGGGTTGGAAGTGGGGAAACATCGTCACCGCAGCACGATGGAACCATGTAGTGAACCCGCGTGCCTTCCTCGATGCCTCAGTGAGTTACACCCAATACCGCCACAAGATAGGCATGGGATTCGACGAGAAGGATAAGGTGCTGAGCCAGAACTACAAGGCACAACTCGACATGCACTCGGGTATCTATGACCTCACGGGAAAGGTGGAGCTGCACTATAGCCCCAACCCACACCACGACATGCGCATGGGTATGGCCTACACACACCACACCTTCAGCCCCGATGTGATGACCATGAGCGAAAAGACGAACAAGGATGAGAACACGCAACGTCTGGGCGAACCCGACATACTGGCTCACGAGACACAACTCTATGCCGAGGACAACATGACGTTGGGCAATGCCGTGAAGGTGAATGCGGGCCTCAACTACTCGACCTTCACCGTGGGCGGCAAGTTCTACCATGCCTTAGAGCCTCGCCTCAGCAGCCGTCTGTTGCTCACCGATGACCTGTCGCTGAAGGCGGGCTACGCCTATATGACGCAATATGTACACCTCTTGTCGAACAGCAGCATCAGTCTGCCCACCGACCTCTGGGTGCCTGTCACCGAGAGCATACTACCCGAGCACTCACACCAAGTGGCCGCAGGTGCCTACTACGAGATAGACGGTCTGTGCGACCTCTCGGCCGAGGGCTACTACAAGCGGTTAAGTAACCTGCTCGAATACCGCGAGGGCAGTTCCTTCATGACGGGCACCACCACGTGGCAAGACAAGATAGCCATGGGTGACGGCTGGTCATACGGACTCGAACTGATGGCACAGCGCTCCATCGGGCAGTTCACGGGATGGATTGCCTACACTTGGTCAAAGACCATGCGCCAGTTCGACCGCGAGGGCCACATCATCAACGAGGGACGCCCCTTCCCTGCCAAGTATGACCGCCGGCACGATATAAACATCACCGCCAGTTACAAATTGAGCGACCGCATCGACCTCTCAGCCACCTGGGTCTATGCCACAGGCAACTGCGGCACCCTCTACACCCACTACTACGAGGACCAGCCCCACACGCCCGACAGCTACAGCGGTACCCTCGGATACTTCGAGAATCGCAACAACTACCGCCTCGAGCCCTACCACCGGCTCGACCTGAGCGTCAACTTCCACAAGCAGTTCAAGCGCCACCCTGGCGTAAAGCGCACCATTAACCTCAGCGTCTACAATGCCTATAACAGCATGAACCCATTCCTAATTTATCTCTACGATGGCTACGACTGGGAGACCGACCAATACTTCAAAACCCTGCGTAAGGTAACCATCTTCCCCATCATCCCCTCGTTCAGTTATGGGATTCAGTTCTAACGAAGACGAAAACAATTCAAAGTTCACCATTCACAGCCAAACGAAAAACTGCCATCCAGATGGCGACCGTAGACTGTTGACCGTTGACAAAAGAATATCGAAAACAAAACTACAATGAAGCGGAATAATAATTTTCAATTTTTAATTTTCAATTTTCAATTTATCATTGCGTTCACGAGCACGATGATGCTCTCCTCCTGCGTCAACGACCTCCCCTACGATGCCGAGATAGGCGCACCGAAACTGGTACTGAATGCGCTGTTGCTCCCCGATAGCACCCTCACCGCCACGGTGAGCCGCACGGCTCACTTTCTCGACACCGAGGAGCCCCAGCGATTGGCCGATGCCGTAGTGACGGCCACGATCAATGGAGAGGAGCAGGCACTCACCTACTCTACCGCCACGAACGACTACCGCAGCCCCTATACGCTACGTAGTGGCGATGTGGTGACACTCACCGCCACCCACAGCATAGGCACCGCCTCGGCCACCCACCAGGTGATGAGCCCCACCTCCATCGCCATAGCCCAGGTGACGATGCAACCCTTCACCAACCCCGGCGACCCCGTGAGCCTGGCCATGCTCAATGATGTGGACAGCGCCATGCTGGTGACCCTCTACATTGACGACCCTGCCGAAGAGACCAACTACTACCGCCTGACGATGGACTATGTGGGTACCTACCAGGCCCGTTACCCTGAGGGGATATATGGCGACTACTCTACCAGCGAGAGTGACGGCACAGGAGACTTCGTCACCGAAGAGGTTTTCTACCCCCACTACCTGCTCACCAAGAGCAGCAGCCGGCTCATCATCGATAGCGAGAGTGCCTCCCAGTTTATTGGCGGGCTCCTCTATCTCTCCTCATACAACTCCATCATCTTCACCGATGAGCAATTGCGCAGCAACGGACAGTCTGCAGTAGACTTCCTCATGCTCATGGAGTCACCACGTAACAGTTCCAATGACATGTACAACCCCGAGAGCGGTTGGGGATACGACTATGGATGGGACGACGACTTCATCTTCCCCTCCGATACCGTGAGCCGCGCCACCTACCACTACCAGTTCATGCTGGAGACGCTGAGCGAGGACTATTATCGCTACCTCAAGTCGGCCTCTTCATTTTCAATGCTAGGCGGCACCTTCGTGGGCGAGCCTACACCGATACATACCAATATCCGTGGCGGACTGGGCATCGTAGGCAGTTATAGTAGTGCCGAGTGTGGTGACAAGCGGGAACATGACCTTCCCTAAATAACGTGAGTTCGATATAAGAACCAGCTGCTTCTATTCTCCTCCTAGGTTAGGAGGAGTACCCTCGTAGAGGGGGAGGTGGTATGATTATTGGCAAGAAAATACCCCCTCCGCACTTCGTGCTCGTCCCCCTGCCAGGGGGACAATTCCCTAAGGAATCCTTATATCGAACTCACGTTAAACAGACAAGCGCCCCTGCTATCTCTTTATCATGGACAGCAGGCGTTCCACATCCCGCTTGATGCGTCCATAGACCGGAGCATCTTCATAGTCGGTATTCTTGCGCAACACCGAGTCTATCGATTGCAGGCTGCGATGGTAAGCCGTGAGTTCATTATGATATTGCTGGTTGTGGCAGGCAAGGTGTTTGATTTCCATCTCCCGTTCACGGCGCAGCCGCACACACATCGGCGAAAGCAGTTTCATCACCACATTCTCCTTCAGGTGATGCCCCTGTATGAAGAGGTAGGTATTCTCGGGTGTGACGCCCAAGCGCTCCAGTTCGGGCTTCATGGCATCCAGTTCGGGCTGTGCATGAGGATAGCGTCGGGCAAACCAGGCACGTTTCTTCTCCACGCGGATGCGCAACTGCTCCAAGGTATCTTCGGGATGTGTCACGCTCACCGGGTCGAGCCGCACCACGCGGCAGAAGTCCTGCATGGAGAACACCGACAACTCGCGCTTACGATAGAACCAGATGTTCCATAGGAACAGTGGATACACAATCTTCGAATAGAGGGCAAAGAAGGCAGGGAAGTCAATCATCGCCCTGTCGTTGAGCGTGCTCTGCACACATACGCCGTGCAGGCTCTCGGCATAGCACTGGTAGTTCTCAATGGCATAGGCATAGGTGTGCAACACATAAGGGCTGTTGAGTATGCGCCTCGATGTCCCCGTAGCGCCCTGCAACAGGTAGTCATAGTCGCTGTCGACACAGGCAATCATGTTATCGCCCAAGCCCTGCCCCAATTCGTTCATCATCGCCACCTTCTTGCCCTTGGCCAATGAGGTGCTCGAGGGGAGCATCACTTGGAAGCAGTGTTGCCGACAGTTATACTGGCTCAGCAGATGGCTCCAGAACGACACATCGTCATAACTCTCCACATAGGCTACAATGCGCTTGCATGCCTTCTTCGGGCGCAGGCTGTTGGCAGCCTCCACGTAGAGTGATGTTACATTTTCAGTGAGTCGACGTGCCATGATGAATAATGTTGAGTGTTGAATTATAAATGCTTGTACAAACGAGCGAAATACAAATCGGTTTGCGATTTCTCAGCATCCCATCCGGATGGAACCCATCATTCAGGATTCACCATTCACAACTGATTGGGGACCGTGATGTCCGTCACTTCGGTGACAGCATCCATCCAGCCACCCATAATCATGGCAGGCGAGTGTGTGGTGAGGATGATTTGTGCATAGGGGTTCATCTCACGGATGATACTGATGATGCGCTGCTGCCATTCGATGTGGAGCGATATCTCGGGCTCGTCCATCAGCAGCACGCAGGGAGCTTTGTCTTGCACGAGCACGGTGAGCAGGATCACAAGCATCTGTTTCTCGCCGCTCGAGAGGCGGTAGGGCAGCAACTCCACCCCATCCTGTTCAAACACGATTTCGTTCTTTCCACGGATAATCTTCTTTCCCGTCTCGGCGAAGAGCTCATCGGCCAAGTCCTGGAAGCGGCGTTTGGGGTACGACACCTCGGCAGCCTTGCGATGCCCTTCGGGGTCACCGCTCGACAGCAGTTCGATGATGCGGTTGCCTATGTTGACCTGATAGTCGAGGTAGCGGCGCTGTAGGTGATAGAGCTGCCAGTCCAGTTCGGTCTTCACATTCTTGTCGGCCATCTTCTCGGCCAAGTTGCTGTGGAAGAGCGGACGGTCGAAACTGCGGATGATATCAAAATGTATCGTCGTGGCATTCTCCGGGTAGAAGGTCATCTTCACCCCATCGAGATTCTTCACATGGACATCGATGCCCACCAGATTGTCCAACTGCTGGGCAGCACGGTTGAGAATGGTCGACTTGCCTATGCCATTCACCCCGCTCAGTATGTTGACATCGCGGCGCAGGTCCCACACGATATGCTTGCGTCCCCACAGAGCCTCTATCTCGATGCGTTGGATATATTCGGCACGCACCTCTTTCTGATTGTCATTCATTGTTGCCATCACGATTCATGCTTAATCATTAATTACCATTCAGTCGGGCCATAAACTTGTCCCTATCCACGATGAAGCGCAGGTGCTCCCCCTCTCCGATGACCCCCTCGTCATCCGAGGCCACCACGGTGAACTTCAGTTTGCGACCCTCGACAGCCACCAGCGTGGCCGCTGCCGACACGGTGCCGCCATGTGCTGTAGGCTTCACGTGCGACGAGGCGATATGTCCCCCCACCGTCGTGGATCCTTCGGGCAGATGCGCTGCCACGGCACGCATGGCAGCCTCCTCCATCAATGCCATCATCGAAGGAGTGGCAAACACGCGGAGGTCTCCGCTCCCCATGTTCACGGCCAAGTGATGCTCTTCCACCACTCGGGAACAAGTATAGGTCAATCCCGGTTCTAGCATATTATCCATTGTTTAAGTGCAAATTTACAACGCATCTGCGAAAATCAAAACATTTTTGTATTATTTTTGCACCACGACACACACTCTATGGCACAACACAATGATTTCGGACAGATCAGTGAAGACCGCGCTGCCGCCTACCTCATGGCTCGCGGCTACACCATACGCGACCGCAACTGGCGCTCGGGGCACAAGGAAATCGACATCGTAGCACAGAAAGATGGCATCCTCGCCATCATCGAGGTCAAAGCCCGCCGCAACGAGCAGTACGGCTCCGCCATAGAGGCCGTCACCGATGACAAGATACTCAAGACCGTGCAAGCCGCCCATGCCTATGTGCGCTACCACCGCATCGACCTCACCGTGCGGTTCGACATCATCGCCCTCACCGGCGAACCGGGTCACCAATCCATCGAGCACATCGAGAACGCCTTCCACTCACCCCTGTTCTGAACCGCACCTATGTGCACTCCCTAAACCCCAAACCCTAAACCCCAAACCCCAAACAACTCCCATGAACACCTGCACCCGCCACCATATCCCCGCTACCGACTCGACCAACACCGTAGCCAGGCACCTCGCCCAGCACGAGCCGCTCCCCCTGCTCGTCACCACCGACTACCAGACAGCAGGCCGTGGCCAGCGCGGCAACTCATGGGAGTCGGCACCGGGAGCAAACCTCCTCTTCACCCTTGCCCTATGCCCCCATATCCCCGCCACACAGCAGTTTGCCCTGTGCCAGCATGTCTCCGTAGCCCTCTGCGACGTGCTGAGCCGCTACACCGACGATATACACATCAAGTGGCCCAACGACATCTACTGGCGCGACCATAAGATTGCCGGCATACTCATCGAGCACGACATCGAGGGTTCCCACATCGCCCGTTCCATCATCGGCATAGGCCTCAACGTGAACCAGCCCCACTTCACCAGCGATGCCCCCAACCCCCTATCGCTATGCCAGATACTGGGCCACGAGGTAGAGCGCGAGCCACTGCTCGCCGCCATCACCACAGCGTTGCTCACCCCCACTGCCCCCGACAGCAAGGCACTCCACACCCGCTACACCTCCCTACTCTACCGCTTGGGACAGCCCGCACCCTATCGCGATGCACAAGGCCCCTTCACCGCCGCCCTGCACCATGTAGAGCCCGACGGCCGCCTCATCCTCGAGGACACAGAAGGCCGCATGCGCAGTTACCTCTTCAAGGAGGTAGCCTATGTGTTATAGTTTTGTACGGCAAAGCGTGTTCTGTTGCATTCCCTATTTACTCATGCCCTCATCTATCTTGATGAACTCCGTCATCAGTTCCTTCATCTTGCCCTGCAACACCTCGGTCTGGGCATTCACATAGTCAGAGTTGAGCCCCTCGGTCGGAGGGTCGAGGCGGGACGGTGGTGCCACAATCAGCTTCGAGCGCTTGCGCAGTATCTTGTGCGGACCGTCGATATAAACCATCACGACAGGTACCCCAGCAAGAGCGGCAAGCATGACTACCCCCGAGTGGAAGGGCAACTGCTCGCGGTGTTTGCCGTGCGCCCCTTCAGGGAATATCGCCACGTTCTCCTTCTCCTCGTGCAACACGCGCAACGACTCGTGTATCCACGATAGGTCTGGGTTTTGTCGGTCAATAGGGATGCATCGCGTGTGGCGAAGAAAGAATCCGAAGCCGCGCTGCTCGAATCTGTCTTTGGCGGCAAGGTTATGTATGTGGTCGCGACGGAACACGGTGTTCACTACCGGTCCGTCAAGATGACTGGTGTGGTTGATGACCAGGATAGACGGCTCCTTCAGCTTATCAGCCTGCCTCTCCGCATCAAGGGAATAGGCCTTGGGGCGAAGAAGTAGGCGTACGAGAGCTGAAGTCGTCTTTTCAACGATTACAGTACCCCTTTTCATGCTGTATGTGATGCTATGTATCCGACGACCTCACCGACAGTGGCGAACCGCTGCACTGATTCAAATTTGAATTCGAACCTTTTCTCAATGGCAAAACTCATCAGAAGGATGGTCAATGAGTCCAACCCGAGGTCTTCCACCAGTCGGGTGTCAAGGGTGATCATGTCGGTGTCTATCTTCGGTGTGATCTGTTTGAAGATTGCTTTCAGTTCGTCGAGAATATTTTCTTGTGTCATTGTTTTATACGTTAATTTCGTGAAACTTTAAGTGTGCCTGTGCGCTTGAAGTCCTCCTTGCGGACAGTCAGTTTGGCTATTCTGTGGGTCGAAGGCAATGTGGCGTTCACCTCAGCGAGCAGATTGCCGAAGAACTTCTCCACCTCCTCCCATGGCATACCGGCAAACTCCTCCATGCGGGGCAGGATCTCAATGGCTATGACGCCATCATCTTCCTTCACGAGGCAGTCGCGCAACTTGTCGCACTTGTAGAAGGGCTCTTCCAAGCTCTCGGGGCTTACATTCTCACCATTCGAAAGGATGATGAGGTTCTTGATGCGTCCCACGATGTACATGTATCCCTCCTCGTCGAATCGTACGAGGTCACCCGTCTTGAGCCATCCGTCTTTGGTAAGCGCCTCTGCAGTCTTCTCGGGGTCGCCATAGTAGCCGAGGAACACGTTGTCGCCACGCATCCAGAGCTCACCGTCAACGACCTTCACCTCCTGTCCGGGATAAATTTTACCGACCGATGTGGGTTTCTCCTTTACATCTACATTGCCCGAGGTCAGGTTACCGCCCTCGGTCATGCCATAGCCTGCAAACAGACTGATGCCGATAGCGTCAAACTCCCCGATAAGTTTGGGTGGCACATTAGCAGCACCAGCGATGATGTAGCGGAGTTCTCCACCGAGGAATCCGTTGCCATACATTCTCACCAGTCCCATGATGATCTCGCAGATGCCGGGCACGGCCACGAGGCAAGTAGGCTTGATGGCAGGCAGCTTGCCCAGCGTCTCCTTCACATTGGCACACGACACCCATAGACCTCCTGTATACAGCACCGACATCGTACCTCTGATGAGCCCGAACACATGACTCAACGGAAGCACATTGGCATATCTATGACAGGCCAACTGCTTGCCCGGTCCATAGCAGCCGTTGAGCGAACCACGCATGATAGCCCTGTGCGGAAGCAATGCTCCCTTGGGAGTTCCAGTCGTGCCGCCAGTGAAGAATATCGCTGCGGGGTCGTCAGGGCTTAGCGTCGCCGCGGGTGCCGTCACATCGCCCAAGGCGGCAATCTTCATTGTTTGGCAAGGCGCGTGTCCAGCAATTTCTTCGAACGGCTCACCATAGACGAGCACCTTTACGCCAAACTTCATGCAGCTGCCTACGATAGCCTGCTCGGGCAGCATGGCAGGCAGGTTGATGGCCACATAGCCAGCCGATGTCACTGCCAGAAACATTTCTACGGCATCTGGGGTGGCATTGTCAAGGATAGCCACGCGGTCGCCCTTCTCCAGACCCGCCGCATTCAGCAAGGCTCTCTTGTGTGCAACATTGTCGCATACTTGGGCATACGTGCGAGTCTCCACCGTGTCCGACAAGGCGGGCAGGTCGTGCCACTTCTGTTCTATCCATGTCACAAACTCGGAAATGGTAGGGATAAACTTCAACTGTTCTAATTCCTCTGCAGGAAGCATGTTTTCAAAATATCTGTCCATAACGATTAAGGTTAATTGGTTATTTCGGGGCAAAATTACAGAGTAAACAGCACATAAGCAGTTCGAAAAGAAAAACAAGAATGTCCATTATCGAACCACCATGAACGAGTATTCATCTTTCTATATTACTTTTGCGTCAAACATTTAATATTAAGCGACATGGCACACACCAAGCATAAGGATAGTCACGAAGACTGCGGCTACATGGTAGCCCAACTGACCGCATCTGACGTCAAGGACACCGCGCCCCACGAGGCCGAATACTTCGGCATAGCCATGTGTGTACAGGGGACAGCACAGGTCACCATCAATCTCGAGCAGCACGACATGTCACCGAATCATGTGGTGGCCTTCACGCCTCAGGACCTGATAGGTGTTGTCAACATGAGCGACGACTTCTGCATGAAGACCATCTACATCACTCGGATGGAAATCCTTCGCGAGGCGGCAGCACAGGTGCTCCCTTTTGTCATGGACCAGGGCACATCGCATACCTTCTTCACCGAGGAGCACCTGGGCGTAGCGTCGGCCTTCAATGCCGTATACACGTTTCTCGAGACAATCCTTGCCGATAAGGACACGGTGAGCAAGTATGACCAGGGCGTATGTGTCTTCCGCTGTCTCCTGCTGGGGATGCGCGACAAGAGCACACGTTATCGGGAACAGGTGTTGAAGACAGAGCCTGCCAACTCCATGGCCCACTACAACCGCTTCGTGGTGCTGCTCAACAAGCACTGCAGGCTCCACCACGATGTAGAGCACTATGCCCGCGAGCTCCACATCACCTCCCAGTACCTGGGGCGCATCTGCAAGAAGTACGACGGACGCAGTGCCAAGCAGATCATCTGCGACACCCTCATCCTGCAACTGAAGTCGACATTGAAGAACACGGAGAAGACGGTCAAGGAGATCAGTTACGAATACAATTTTGCCACCTTCTCCTTCATGTGCAGTTTCTTCCGCCGCTACACGGGTCTCACCCCTTCGGAGTTTCGCGCAAACTATCGCAACACCCTGCAGCACGACGGAAACGGGGACAGCATCGTTTGACCTTATTATTTTTATATGAAATAAAACATCTAGAAGCAAATGAAAAATAAATTATCACTTACCACGAATAAGAAGTCGGCATCGGAAGGAGAATTTATTGAAATCATGTGGAACTGCGATGCCTGCCCTGATTCATTGCTTTTGAAAATCGATTCGGGTTATGACAGTTATACCATGCCTGTTGCAGACAGTGGCAGCACACGCATTGTGGTGACACGTTCTAAAAGAAAAACAACCATTACCTTAAAGGCGCTCATCTCAGGCAAGAAGGTATCTGAAAGTACAAGCGTTCGCGTCAATAACTATAAGCGAAGCCGCGTCTCCCGAGCCAACACTACATGTAGTATGAAGATGCGTAAGGAGAAACTTTATGCCAAATGGTGTGTCTTCCGTGCACAAGTGAAGTATTGGTGGCTGTCCCTCAAGAAATGGCAGAAGGCGCTTTGGATAGCATTATTGGCACTTTGGTTGGGTATGCTTGTGCTTTCTTTGAGCAGCAAGCCAAAACCAAAAGGCTCTATGTCTGGTGACTTGATTCAGGCAACTTTGTTGACTGCTTCAGCGGAACATCAGACTTATTTCACATAATCATCTGTTTCACCAAAACTAACTAAGATTAGATGGCATTGGAAAAATGGATAACAGGAGTACTCGGATGGGCCCTGTTCGGGCCTATCGGCGGTATCCTAGGCTATTATTTTGCATCAAGACTAGAGAAACTTTCAGAGACAGTTGCCGCACAGGGAGAGCAGCAGCCATGGAATCAGGGCCAGAGAAACAGCTTTCTCATGAGTCTTCTGGTGTTGTCGGCATCAGTCATCAAGGCCGATGGCAAGACCACATCGCAGGAACTCTCAACGCTTCGCAGTTTCTTCGCAAGGAACTTCGGACCACAGGCTGGAAATGAAGCCGAAGATATTTTGAAAGGAGTTATAGAAAAGGACTTCAACCTATATGAGGTGTGTGCTCAGATACGCTCATGCATGGACTACTCGCAGCGCCTACAACTATACCACCATCTCGTCGGGCTTGGTGCATGCGATGGCCTTCATCAGAGCGAGATTGACATCCTTGAGACTATCGCCACCTATATAGGACTTACAAAGAGTGAGGCAGACTCAATCTTCGCTCGCTTCCGTCCAAGCAACGACAGCAACTACAAAATTCTTGAGATCACATCTGACGCGACCAACGAAGAGGTTAAGAAGGCATATCGTAAGATGGCAGTCAAGTATCATCCCGACAAGGTGGCAACACTGGGTCCGGATGTCCAGAAAGCGGCAGAAGAGAAATTCAAGGAAGTGCTACATGCATATGAGGCTATCTGCAAAGAACGCTGCATGTAAGCTACATACACACCTATAAAGCAAAGGAGACGGACTAAAAAACGATATCGCACGATGACGCTTATACTCATCATACTATGTGTGTTGCTTTACCTTGTGTTTGGCGTGAGCCTCAAGAACAACTGGAAATACAAGCGCAAGCACACGAAGGCCACGGCCGCAGGTATCTACCTCGCAGGATAGCAGTTGCTTCACGTGGGGTGTGGCCAGGATAGCGCTGGGGATGGGGATGTTGGCGATGTTCTCGTTCAGGAAGCGCAGGACTCTTTGATGATTCATAAGCCGTGTGCATAAGTGCAGCCTTGATGGGAGTGACTCATTACATTTGTATATGCCTACTACCGCAGCATGCGGAAGCATGGAGTGGAGGTGTGCAACTTCACTCCCTACAGGCACAACCTGATAAATTTCCTCACGCTGCTCAACTATCGCGACCATCGCAAGACGGTGGTCATCGACGGCAAGGTAGCCTATACGGGTGGCATGAACATCAACGACAACTACTTCTGCCGCTGGCGCGATACGCACATGCGCCTTACGGGCAATGCCGTGGACATGCTACAGGCAACCTTCCTCGACACGTGGCTCAGCTCGGGCGGAAAGCTCGACAAGCCTATCGACCATTACTTTGTCCGCGAGAAGCAGCCCGAGCCTGTGCCCTCGACCTATGCCTTTGAAGGAAAGCACGTACAGATTGTTCCCGATGACCCGTCGTCGGACATGCGGACGGCGCAGATGGCCTACGAGTGGGTGTTTGACAATGCACAGCACTACGTCTACATACAGACACCCTACTTCGCTCCGCCCAAGCACATCCTCGATGCCATGAAGGGGGCTGCAAGGCGTGGCGTGGATGTGGTGCTGATGTTACCCGAGAAGCCCGACCATCCCCTGCTGCGCTACACCAATCGCGCCTACTACGAGGAGTGTCTCGAGGCAGGCATACGCATCGTGCTGCGAGGCGGTGAGTTTATCCACAGCAAAACATTCGTATGCGATGACTACCTGTCGCAGATCGGAACCTCGAATATGGATATGCGCAGCTTGGAGCTGAGCTACGAGCTCAACACCTTCATCTACGACCGTGAGACGGCATTGGCCAACAAGCAGATATTTCTCGATGACATAGGCATCTGCCATGAACTTTCATTACCCACATGGCAGGAACGCTCCAAGTGGCAAAGGGCAATGGAGAGGCTCTTCAGGTGCTTTGCGCCAGTGCTGTGAATCCCTCGGAGTTGAGGGAGATAAACCGAATGGTGCTGAAGCACGTTACTCGGGGGAAGATAAACCTCCCTTGGTCGCAAGCAACGCTATCATACCGCGTCGGCGGATAATCGCAAATAAACGCTCGGCTTGCACTATCTTTAATCTGCTTCGCAGCTTGAAGGTACTCTCGCTCACTGAGAAATAACCAAATAAATTTGGCATTTCGTTCGCTTATTCGTACCTTTGTCGCCAGTTAACGGCTTCCGAGCCTCTACAAAGGCTTGGATTTACGGGAATCCGGTGTGAATCCGGGACAGTACCTGCTGCTGTAAGTCCCTTTGCAACTGTGTGTTTATTGCACTCTTAGCCACTGACTTCATTGTTGGGAAGGCGCAATAAACGGGATAAGTCAGAAGACCGGCCGTGACATACAATAAATTATTCTTGACGCAGGTGTACGGAAAGAATAGAGATGAACGGACGTATAAGACATCCCCAGTTGGTATGTGTCGTACTATTGGCTTTGGCCACGCTTTGCTGTAATGCATTGTATGTACCTGACACGCTCACGAGCACCCATAACGAAGTGTTCGTGCCATTCGTTGTATACCTACTCCTGACGCTGCAAGATGCGCCATGCAACAATCGTACACCTAACGAAAAGCGGACAATAAAATCTTAACCATACAAATTTATCATTCTATTTTTATGAAACAATCAACACAAGCAACAAGCACACCTACAGTGCAAAAGGCCATGTACTTGACACCATGCATGGAAGTGACGAACGTAGAGGCTGCCCATATGATGGCAACATCACAGCAGGAACCCTCGGAATGGGAGGAGATGGTTCCTCAGCGCAGGGAATATACGCCCTTATGGAGAGACAAGCGATGGTAACCACAGCACACGAGAAGTAAAGTATCAACACATGAAAATGGAGGATTATGAAAAAGTTTATTGCACTGATAATGACAGCAGCGCTCGTTGCTGCGTGTAGCGAGAGCGACGAGATGAGCACGACATCTGTATTCACCGTAGAGGGATATAGCAGCGAGGCACCTGCTACGCGCACTTCATTTGGCACGCCCGACGGCAACAAGATTCCCTATAATTGGACTGCGGGCGACTACATCTGGCTAGGTCGAAACAAGAGTAAGGCTATAGCAGCGGATTGTGCCTTGGCGCAGTTCCAGTTTGATGGAGGCACTGCCGTTGTGGGCACAGGACACATCTTCTACAACATGACCGGCGAGAACAAGAACGCACACGTGCTGGCCAGTCAAACTGCCGATGGCAATCTAGGCAACGATGGTGACTTTGGCTATGCCACGCTCGACGAGTTCAACGCTTTCTACCTCAGTCACAAGACGGCATACCTATGGTTCAACACGACGAGCCCCGAAGCCGACATGCCACTATTGAGCAGCATCACCGTGACTGCAGCGGAGGGCATCCACCTCGCAGGCAAGCGTGTCTATGAATTCAGCCAGGGCGAGTGGGCACAGAAGGTCACTGAGGGCAGCAACACCATCACCCTCACCTTTTCTAGCGGCCACTGCCTGAAAGCGACGAACGAAGGGGTAATGGCGGCCATGGTGTGTCTGCCGGCTGCAGTGGGTGGTACTACATTGACCATCACCTACACCTTTGCTGACGGACGCACCTACACCGAGACGAAGACTCCGTCAAAGGATCTCCTCCCGGGAGCGACCTCGCGCATCAGTACCTCCATCAAGGCCAGTAACCTGACAGCGGGCAAGGACTATGAGTTGCGCGTCCTCACCTTCGAGGACAAGGATGCGAAATTCGAACCTTACGTATTGGACTATGCCGATGGCTGGGCAGGCCGAGAGATTACCCTGTGGAGCGATCTCATCGACGACCCTCAGTATTGCGGCCCTCTTATGTATGGCAATGACCAAATGGATGCCACATACACCTGGTACGACGAGGGCAACACCGAACTGTACCACACGTTCCCCGACAACTATGCCTACTGCTTCTGGGGTGGCGGCCATGCCGTGTCAAACTACTGGGGTGCAGGCTATGCCGATGAGGACCGCAACGTACACATCGCCAAGTATTACGGACAGGACTACGTAGACCAATGGGCAGACAAGCCAGGCGCCGATGCCTTCCTCGGATGGTTCAACGTGCAACTGATGGCACCCATCGCTCCGCACTCGGGCGACAACTTTGTCGTACACTACGGCTACAAGGATTTCTTTTCTTACATCGAGAATCTGCCCGAACTCTCTTTCGGTGACGAGGTGGCACGTGTCATCGACCACATGTATGTGACCAACACCAACTACACGCTCAACCAATTGTATAATGGCGTGAAGAGTGAAGAGGGCAACAGTTTCGGTGGCGACTGGAGCGGACTGACCGACGATGCGTGGCTGAAAATTGTGGCCTACGGCTACGACTCGTTTGATGCCGACCCCACGGTGGACGAGCCCACCAGCATGACCGAGTTCTACTTGGTGAAGGGCTTCGATGTGGTGGAGGATTGGCGCAAGTGGGACCTCTCGGTATTGGGCGAGGTGGCCAAGGTGCGCTTCAACTTCGAATATTCTGATGAGATGGGTGGTCGATACGGATTTACCATCCCCGGCTACTTTGCCTACGACGACATTGCCGTACGCTTCAAGAAATAAGGCATGAAAAGGACATTACAAATACTGCTATGTGTCATGATGGTGGCGTTCTTCGGGGCGTGCAACATCGACGAGGAGTTCACCACGGCCCTGCCGCCCGAGATTGTACTGGACAGTGAGACGGGCATCTACACCGTGAAGCAGGGGCGCGAACTCATCATTGCGCCGTCCTACAAATCGGCCGAAGGGGCTGTCTACTGTTGGACAATGGAGAGTGAGGTGCTGGCCACCTCGCCCTCACTGACGTTCGTACAGGAAGAGGTGGGACAATACTTCATCACCATCGCCATCACCACCGACGGCGGTAGCGACGAGGAGGAGATACGCATCGATGTGATTGATTTGGAGGTGCCCACGGTATCTATCGCAGGCAGCAAACATCAGACGATGGCTGTGGGTACGAGCATCGAACTGGTGGCTTCGGTGCGTGAGACATCGCTCCCCACGACCCTTGCATGGAGCATCAATGGGGCTTATATGGGAGACGCGCTTACCTGTGACTTTGTAGCCGAGGGAGTAGGTAGCTACCTGATTACCGCCACTGCTACCAACGAGGACGGCACGCATGCCGATTCGGTGACGATAGAGGTGCTCGATGCTGCCGATATGCCCTTTGTGTGGGAGTTTGACCGTACAGCCTACCACACCGTCGTGGGGCGCAAGCTCTTCATCAAGCCCACCACGCACACCGTCGATGAGGACATTGTCTACTGGTGGCAGGTGACAGGCGACGATAGTCCGAAAGGCGACAAAGCTCACTTTGCTTTTACCGCAGATGCACCAGGCAGCTACGAGGTGGTGGCTACGGCCATCATGGAGAGAGAGGGTGCACAAGTAACCTTGATGCGCACCTTCGCCGTCACTGTATACGAAGTGGGGGCCTACTATCGTGCCAAGAGCGCGGCCTCGAAGCCCGACTGGAACAAGGTGTACGAATATACCCCTGCCCCGGGCCAGTTTATCAACGAACTGAAGACAGGTGGTTTCGACGGTTCGCAGACGACACCCGAGGCGGCCATCGCCTATGCCGAGGCACGCATGTCCGAAACTGACAAGAACGGAAATCCCAACCCCATCTGGGTGTCGCTCGGTGGCTTCGGTGGCTACATCGTCGTAGGCTTTGACCACAGCATCGACAACTCGGGCGACTACGACTTGGGCATCCTGGGCAACTCGTTCAGTGGTTCGTCAGAACCCGGCATCGTGTGGGTGATGCAGGATGAGAACGGCAACGGGCTACCCGACGACACATGGTACGAGTTGGCAGGCTCGGAGACGGGAAAGCCCGAGACCATACAGGACTATGCCGTCACCTACTACCGCCCCAGCGGAGCAGGAATGCCTGTGCAGTGGACCGATAACCAAGGCAATGCCGGAGAGATTGACTACCTCAAGCAATTCCACCGTCAGGACTACTACTACCCGTTATGGATTGAGGCCGATAGTTACACGCTCACTGGCACCTGCCTCGCAGCCCGCAACTACGACGCCTCAGGCAATGGCACCTACTGGGTCAATGTGGAGTACGACTGGGGATATGCCGACAACTTCAGCCCCATCGACCGCCTCACCAACGCAGGCAACAGCAATGCCGATGCCAATGCCAACCACTTCAAGATATCGCACGCCATCGACTACGAGTGCCAGCCCGTGCACTTGGACTTCATCGACTTTGTCAAGGTACAGGTGGGTGTGAACGCCAAGAGCGGATGGCTTGGCGAGGTGTCGACAGAGATTTTCGGATTCTACGACTATAACATGAAGAAATAACATGCTCAGACAAACGGTACACTATATGTCTCTAGGCCTTACCCTGCTCCTTGCCTCGTGCATGGAGTGGGACTACGGCCTGGAGGAGGAGTTTGACACCTCGGCCTCGGGCGAGGGCCTCTTTATCTGCAACGAGGGTAACTTCCAGTATGGCAATGCCACGCTCTCGTACTACGACCCCGCGACCTGCACCGTGCAGAATGAGGTGTTCTATAGGGCCAATGCCATGAAGTTGGGCGATGTGGCGCAGTCGATGATCATACGCGACAGCATAGGCTGGGTAGTGGTCAACAACTCACATGTGGTGTTTGCCATCGACATCAACACCTTCAAGGAGGTGGGCCGCATCACGGGTCTTACTTCGCCGCGCTACATACACTTCCTCTCCGACGAGAAGGCCTATATCACCCAGATTTGGGACAACCGCATCTTCATCGTCAACCCCAAGCGCTACGAGGTGACGGGCTACATCGATGTTCCCAATATGACCATGGAGTCAGGCTCTACGGAACAGATGGTACAGTATGGCAAGTATGTGTATGTCAACTGCTGGTCCTATCAGAACCGCATACTGAAGATTGACACCGAGACCGACCAAGTGGTGGACGAACTCGTCGTGGGCATCCAGCCCACGTCACTCGTGATGGACTGCAACAACAAGCTGTGGACGGTGACCGACGGGGGTTACGAGGGCTCGCCCTATGGGCACGAAGCGCCATCGCTCTACCGCATCGATGCCGAGACCTTCACCATCGAGAAGCAGTTCAAGTTCACCTTCGGTGACTGGCCCTCAGAGGTGCAACTCAATGGCACGAAAGACAAGATATACTGGCTCAACGACGATGTGTGGGAGATGGACGTGACGGCCGACCGCGTGCCCGTGCGCCCATTCCTACCCTATAACGGCACCCTCTACTATGGGCTCACCGTATGTCCCCGCACGGGCGATGTATACATTGCCGATGCCATCGACTACGTGCAGCAGGGCATGGTGTATCGCTACTCGAAGGACAAGGAACCTGTCGACAGTTTTTATGTGGGCGTCATCCCCGGCGCATTTTGTTGGAAATAAGACACGACCGAAATGAAAAAAGCCTATCTCATACGATTGCTTGCACTCTTGCCCATCGTGGCCGCGGCACAGGGTAACGACACCAAGACCCACTCCATCCCCAACGTCACCATCTACGGGCATCGCCCCATGAAGGAGATTGGGACACAGTTGACGCGGTTCGACTCACTGGCACTGAAAGAGAATATCGCCCTCTCCATGGCCGATGTGCTCACCTTCAACTCCTCCATCTTTGTCAAGAACTATGGCCGTGCCACCCTCTCCACGGTAGCCTTCCGTGGCACCTCACCCTCGCACACACAGGTGACGTGGAACGGCATGAAAGTCAATAACCCCATGTTGGGCATGACCGACTTCTCCACCATCCCCTCCTACTTCATCGACGATGCCTCACTGCTACATGGCACCTCCTCGGTGAATGAGACGGGTGGCGGACTAGGAGGTTCGGTGAGGCTCTCCACCAAGCCTGCACAGGCCAAAGGCTTCGGGCTGCAGTATGTGCAGGGAGTAGGCTCGTTCACGACCTTCGACGAGTTCTTGCGCCTGACCTATGGCAATGACCACTGGCAGTCATCAACCCGTGTGGTATATTCAACGTCACCCAACGACTACAAGTACCGCAACCACGACAAGAAGGAGAACATCTACGATGAGGACATGAACATCATCGCCCAGTACTACCCCATCGAGCGCAACCGTAGCGGTGCCTTCAAGGATTTCCACTTCCTGCAGGAGGTCTACTACAATACCAACGAGGGCGACCGCCTGGGATTCAACGCCTGGTACATCAATTCGAACCGCGAACTGGCCATGCTCACCGTAGACCATGGCGACGACACCGACTTTGACAACCGCCAGCGCGAGGAGACGCTGCGCTCGGTGCTCACCTGGGACCATTGGCGCGACCACTGGAAGCTCGGTGCCAAGGCAGGCTACGTGCACACCTGGGTGGCCTACGACTACCAGCGCGACCTAGGCAACGGCATCATGGCACAGATGACCCGCTCGCGCAGCAATGTAAACACCCTCTACGGACAAGTGGAGAGCGACTACTACATCGGCGACAAATGGCTGCTCACCGCCAGTGCCATGGCACACCAGCATTTCGTGGAGAGCCGCGACAAGAACATCATCCAGCAGGATGGCAACAAAGCCATCGTAGGCTACCGCAAGGCACGCATCGAACTCACCGGCTCCGTCTCGGCCAAGTGGCGCCCCACCGAGCGCATGGGCCTCTCGGCCGTACTGCGCGAAGAGATGTTCGGCACAGAGTGGGCACCCGTGATACCGGCATTGTTTTTTGACGGCGTCATCTCCGAGCGGGGCAACATCGTGGCCAAGGCCTCGGTATCGCGCAACTTCCGTTTCCCCACGCTCAACGACCTCTACTTCCTGCCGGGCGGTAACCCCGACCTGAAAAAAGAGAGCGGCTGGACCTACGATGCGGGCATCTCCTTCGCCATAGGCAAGGAGGGGATATACACTCTCAGCGGCTCGGGCACCTGGTTTGAGTCGTTCATCAAGGACTGGATCATCTGGCTCCCCACCACCAAGGGCTTCTTCTCGCCCGACAACATCAAGGACGTGCACGCCTATGGCATCGAACTCAAGGGCGACCTCGACATGGCACTCAGCAAGGACTGGCGCTTAGCGCTAACCGGCAATGCCTCATGGACTCCCTCCATCAACCAGGGCGAGCCCCGCACCCCTGCCGACCAGTCGGTGGGCAAGCAGCTCCCTTACGTGCCCGAGTACTCCTCATCCGTCACAGGACGCCTCACATGGCGCACCTGGTCGTTCCTCTACAAGTGGTGCTACTACTCC
This sequence comes from Bacteroidaceae bacterium, assembly GCA_045654445.1. Lineage (GTDB taxonomy): Bacteria > Bacteroidota > Bacteroidia > Bacteroidales > Bacteroidaceae > UBA1189. The sequence goes on from JAZONI010000117.1 coordinate 28,539, forward strand.
GAGCGCTTCACCATGTCGTCAAACGACATCACCCTCACGGGCAAACTGCCCCAATACTTCATGAGCAACATCACGCTGGAGAAGCGGCACGCCGCCCCATGGGCCGACCTCTCGCTCAAAGCCGCCGTCAACAACCTCTTCAACGAAGAGTACCTCTCCGTGCTCTCACGCCCCATGCCCGGCATCAACTTCGAAGTGTTCGTGGGCATCACACCCAAGTGGAGGAAGGAAAAGCTTGCCGCCCAACTCCCCCTCTGTTTATAGTGAGCGAAGCCTCTAGAGGGTCGACTAAATGTCGAACCGTGCTGAGTGAGAGGCCGACGCGGAAACGAAGTTCGCTGGCCGAAGGAAAAAGCAACCTTTAGGTCGATGCCCGCAGGGGCTGAAGTCAATGAAAGCATCGGTGTTTGCACAAGCATTCATAACTCCGAACTCCACACAGTGCACATATTAATTGATATCTGATATTGATATCACTGAATGCTACGCTCGAGCGCTTGAATCGGCGGGCGCTCTCCTGTTTACTTGATAATATTAAGGAATAGAGGCCGCTCTCGTTAATAAAGGTGGTGAATTGTTCTCTGCCAAGCGAATCTATGAGGCCCTGTTTTAGGGCGCCTACCGGACGGTTAATTTTTAATTTTCAATTCTCAATTTTCAATTTGCCCGCCCCCTTTTTGCATATTTAGACATCCACGCTTGTTCATCTCACTCGCTTTCACTACATTTGCAGAATGATGCACAAATCACAAATCATAAATCATAAATATGAAGAAACAACTACTTTTCCTTTTCGCCGCCCTGCTGCCCATGCAGGAGCAACCATTCGTTATCGACAGGGAAGGGAAGCAACGGTTCATTTATAAAGGTATTATTGCCAACTGATGAAAACTCCACTGCGCCTCCTATCCGCCCTGCTGCTGTTGCTGTCCACCGCCCTTTGGGCCCAATCACC
>JAZONI010000118.1:0-4935 GCA_045654445.1 Bacteroidaceae bacterium
CAGCCCCATCAGCGCCTCGTAGGGTTTGCCCTGGAGACCAATGATGAGGTGGCACATGCACAGGGTAAGCTGAAACGCAAGAACCTCGACTTCATCGTGCTCAACTCATTGCGCGATGCAGGTGCCGGGTTCCGCCACGACACGAACAAGGTCACCATCATCTCGGCCACAGAGAGCAAGGAGTATCCCCTGAAGACGAAGGGTGAGGTGGCCAAGGATATCATTGATGAGTTGGTACAGGTGATAGGTGCATAGCATCTTGGGGTATCAACATAGTAATAGGTAATAGTTTTATGGTAACATTCTCAGCAGCGCTAGCCCTGCTCATTATTGGCTATGTCGTATATGGAGGCTTCGTAAATCGTGTGTTTGCTCCTGATGCCAAGCGCCGCACCCCTGCCGTAGCGCTTAACGACGGAGTGGACTATATCCCCATGCCCACATGGAAGATCTTCATGATTCAGTTCCTCAACATTGCTGGCCTCGGCCCTATCTTCGGTGCTATCATGGGTGCTCAGTTTGGCACGGCATCCTATCTGTGGATTGTCATCGGCACCCTCTTTGCCGGTGCGGTGCACGACTTCTTTGCCGGCTGCCTCTCAATCCGTAATGATGGTGCCAACCTTCCAGAACTCATCGGCAAGTACCTCGGTGGCGGTGCCAAGACGGCGATGAACATCTTCTCGCTCGTACTCATGGTGCTCGTGGGTGCCGTATTCGTGTCGGGCCCTGCTGAACTATTGGCTGGCATGACTCCCTCGGCCCTCAATGCCACCTTTTGGATTGTGGTCATCTTCCTCTACTACGTGTTGGCAACCTTGCTTCCTATCGACAAGATTATCGGGCGTATATACCCCATATTTGCCATTGCCCTGCTGTTCATGGCTTTTGGCATCTTGGTGATGCTATATGTCAAGTGTCCTCAGTTGCCCGAGATTTGGGACGGACTCGGCACCAAATATGACCCATCGCCCATCTTCCCCATGATGTTTGTGAGCATCGCCTGTGGTGCTATCAGCGGTTTCCATGCCACCCAGTCTCCACTTATGGCACGCTGCATGAAGAGTGAGCGCCATTGTCGCCCCATCTTCTATGGCGCTATGGTGACCGAGGGTATCGTGGCACTCATCTGGGCTGCTGCTGCCACCTGGTTCTTTGGTGAGCATGGTACGGTAGATGCCGCTACGGGTATTCCCTATAGCGGTGCCAAAGTAGCCACGTTGATCTCTAAGGACTGGCTCGGTGCTGTGGGCGGTGTTGTGGCATTGCTTGGCATAGTGGCTGCGCCTATCACCAGTGGCGACACCGCTTTGCGCTCGGCACGCCTCATCTTGGCCGACTTCCTACACATGGAGCAGCGCAGCATCAAGCGCCGCTTGATTATCTGCATCCCTCTGTTCCTGGTCACTATGGCGACGCTCATCTATAGCCTGGCCGATGCCGATGGCTTCAAGATTATCTGGCGCTACTTTGCGTGGAGCAACCAGACCCTCTCTGTCTTCACCCTCTGGGCTATCACCGTATACTTGGTACAGGAGAAGAAACCCTATTGGATCACGCTCATCCCTGCCTTGTTCATGACCTGTATCAGTATCACCTATATCAGCATGGCTCCCGAAGGATTTGGTCTGCCTGCTCCCATAGGCTATGCTATCGGTGCGGTAGCCGTAGTGACAGGCATCGTGTGGTTCCGGAGATGGATAAAGAGACAATCCTGTTGAGAGCTCCCAAACAGTAAATATCAGTCTTTAAGGGAAGGGCTTATGTTCAGCCCTTATAGAGCAAGAAGATGCAAGGTATCTTGTCAATGGGAGGGCGCTGCCCCTTCCATTCGGCTATGCTACGGGTGACGGCATACTCCCCCTCGCAAGTGAGGTTGGCCGCAATGCAGAGGCGGGTCTGCGGACGGCACGAACGGAGGATATCATCAAACATCTTGAGGTTACGGTAAGGAGTCTCTATGAAGAGTTGTGTCTGATGCTCGGCATAAGCACGCGACTCGAGGTGCTTGATGGTTTTGGCACGCTCGCCGCCATCGATAGGCAGGTAACCATGAAAGGCAAAACTCTGTCCATTGAACCCCGAGGCCATGACACTGAGTATGATGCTCGAGGGCCCTACAAGAGGTACCACCCTCAATCGCTTGCGCTGGGCAATGGCTACCACATCGGCACCGGGGTCGGCCACAGCAGGGCAACCAGCCTCAGAGATGACACCCATAGGCTCACCAGCCTGCAAGGGTTTAAGGTATGAAGCGATAGCCTCGGGCGAGGTGTGCTTGTTGAGTTCATAGAAGGTGAGGGTATCAATATTGATGTCGCGGTCCACTTTCTTGAGAAAACGGCGTGCCGAGCGTATGTCCTCGACAATGAAATGACTGATAACCACAATGATATCGTGATTATAGGCTGGCAACACCTTGCTGATGTCAGTATCGCCCAATGTACAGGGGATGAGATAGAGGGCGGCTTCAATCTTTGCTTCCATGTGTATATACTGAATTAGGTTGCAAACTTACAAAAAAGTATCGACAACTCATAGCGTTTTGTGATGCGTAATGCACGAGGGAAGTTCCTCGGGATAGTGTGTCACCATGATGAGGGTCTTCTCGGGACGGACACAGAAGTTGTCGATGATACTCCTCACCTGTTCGCGGCGCACGCTGTCAAGCCCATGCAACGGCTCGTCAAGGATGAGGAGTTCGGGATCTTTCACAAAGGCACGTGCTAGCAACACAAGACGCTGCTCACCACTCGACAGGGTGAGGAAGGTGCGCTGTGCCAACGGCTCAATGCCAAACACAGCCATCCACTGCAGACACACGCCCATCTGCTCGGGACGCGGACGCACATAGAGTCCCACACTATCGTGCAGGCCCGAAGCCACAATCTCGATGGCCGGAAGATCCTTCAAGTAGGCGCGGTGCATCTCGGGCGACACATAGCCGATGCGGCGCTTGATATCCCAGATGCTCTCGCCCGTACCTCGACGATGCCCGAAGAGGCTGATGTCGCAGGCATAGGCCTGAGGATTATCAGCACACACCAGACTGAGCAGAGCCGACTTACCACTGCCATTACGTCCTCGCAAAGCCCAGCGCTGGCCCTGCCACACCTCCCAGTCAAGATGTTGGAATATCGTGCGACTGCCATAGCGCAAGGTTACGTCACGAAACTGGATGATAGGCCCAGCCACATGCGCGGCTGCTTCCGTAGCACGAGGCAATGCCTCGACACATGGCCATGAGAAGGCTAACTGCCCACGCCAATCGGCTGCGGCGAAGCGCTCCCCTACCCGTCTGTCGGACACAGGCACCACGTGGGTGATGAAGCGGGGCACCTCGTCGTGGCGTGAGAGCACGAGGATGAGTTGCAGGCCACACTCATGGATCAGGCGCTGCAACAGCGATTGCAACTGGTCGCGCGTAGCAGCATCGAGCCCGATGAAGGGATTGTCGATAATGAGCACCCGGGGAGCGGTGAGCAATGCCTTCACAATCTGCAGACGACGAAGTTCGCCACTAGAGAGCATCACCATCTGCCTGTCGAGCAATGTATCGATAGCGAAGTCACTAAACAGCGAAACACGTAGCTGAGCCTCGTCCTCACTGGCAGCAGGGGCAAACTGCTCACGCACGGTAGGCGACATCTCCACATCCTGCGAGTGCCAGCGCTGCTGGTAATAATAGTTGGGATCGTGGTCACCATAACTATCGCGGAAAGCGATGTAATGTATATTCTCATACACCATGCGTCCACACTCCTCGCCAAAGTCGTAGCGCACCTCGTTCATCAGCAGCGGATAGCGCCCGATGATGGTGTTGACCAACATCGTCTTGCCACTGCCATTGGGACCTACTATAGCCACCTGCTCACCTTCATAAAGGGCGAAACTAATAGGCTCGCTCATGCGATAGAGAGGGTGGCGTGCCACACCATTGACAATCTCAATTACCTTTCTCATCCTATTTCCTTTTTCTCTTTTTCAAACAATGCCGCGCTACCGAGCGCACGCCTGCCGAATAATACTCCATTTCCATATTCTGCACGATGCAGCAAAACTCCTTGTGCAAGTCCGCATCGGCACGGCTCATACGCGCCGCCAACTTCATGGCCAACGACTGCACGCCAGGAGGCGACTGCAGCGACACCATAGCCTCGATGAGGAAGTTGAAGAACGCCACATCAAGTTCTCCCTCGCTGGGCATGTTATAGCATATGCCCAGCAGCAAGCGTCTCAAGCCCTCCGATATGTCAGGCTGCATAGCCAACTGCACCAGAGCTGCATGCTCAGCGGCAAGCAGCGAAGGAGCCTGCTCGCTCACCTTCACCAACACCCATGCCGCACGACACCGCAACCGCTCGTCCCCTTTATAGACGCATCGGAACAGGCTATCCAGCACGACACCGTCGGCAACCGCCTCACTCGCCACAGTCAATGTCAATGCCTTGCTTGGCCGCCCCGAGAGGCGGTCACGCAAGGCATCGAGAGTTGCGGAGTTATGGACACTCATGGACTTCATCATTGTCTCGCCGCATAAAATTTCCGCGAAGATACGAACAATCTGTGAATATACAAACTATTTGGCCATTTCGCGTGCGCCTTAAAATAACTTTTGTGAGTATCCTTGGACGAGTGTCCTACTGCGTGCAACCCGATTATTTGTGTGTCAAACCGCACAAGAATTTATCACTACCCCTGCAAGGATAGTACGCTACCCTTGCAAGGGTAGTACATTATCTTTGCAGGGATAGTATGCTCTCCCTGCAGGGGTAGTGATGTAAGGCTATAGGGACAGGGCAGACGCATCAGAAATCCCACAAATTTTCGCCTCTGAAAATATTGCTTATATATCTGATATTCATGTTATTATATTTGCTTATGTCATAGATTTTTAGTAACTTTACACCAATAAAGTTTTACAAATTTTGACAT
>JAZONI010000119.1:0-2185 GCA_045654445.1 Bacteroidaceae bacterium
TCTTGCAGCACATCGATATACGACTGGGGCTGCTCATTAGGGTTAGGTTGTTGCATCTAATTAAAAATTAAAGGTTTAATACTGAATTTAAATTAAAGGTTAAGCGCTTGTTCCTTTTTTCGGCTGCAAATATAATATATGTTTTTTAGTGATTGTCATTTAGCATTCACTGTCAAAATTCGTGCGATGAACCGTTAACTGTTGTAAATAAAAGGGATAGGTGTGACCCCGTGTTTTTGCACCTGCGACCCACCTTTATGGAGCCTACGATAAGAAAATATGGCACTTGCGTGTGCAAATCAAGGCAAAATCTGTTAGAATCAGTATAAATATATCAATTTTGCAGAAATTTAAATTACCCCTTTCTGATTTGGGTAGTATGGGAGTGGTAATAATCAGTAGATAAGATGATTAACTGGTGATTTTGGGCAAGTATTGGGAAGGATGAATGAAAAAATCAATGCCGTTTCTTAGGTGATTACAGAGATTTGTCGTACCTTTACTAAAAATAATCAAATGCTTATGAAAAAGACTGGTGTAATGAGGACATGGGGGGCCATTGCCTCTACCCTGATGGCAGGCTGCATCTGGGCACAACAACCCAAAGAGTATATCATAGACCATAGCGTAAGGTATCAGGAGATTGACAACTTCAGCGCCTCGGATGCGTGGAGAATGGATTTCGTGGGCCGCAACTGGCCACAAGAGAAGAAGGAGCACCTCGCCGACCTGCTCTTCAAGAGGGAGTTCGACAAGGACGGCAACCCCATAGGCATGGCACTCACCTGCTGGCGTGTGAACGTGGGCGGAGGCAGCTATGAGAACCGCGAGGCCAAGGAGGTGACGAGCACATGGAACCGCACCGAATGCTTCCTCTCACCCGATGGCTCGTGGGACTTCAGCAAGCAGGCAGGCCAGCAATGGTTCATGCGTGCTGCCAGGGAGAGGGGCATGAACGACTTCCTCTTCTTCACCAACTCGGCACCCTATTTCATGACACGCTCGGGCGCTACCGTGGCCATGGACAGCAAGGGCATCAACCTGCAGGAGGACAAGTTTGACGACTTCGCCCGATTCCTCGCCAGCTGTGCCCGCCACTTCACCGACGAAGGATTCAACATACGATACATCAGCCCGCTCAACGAACCCAACGTGGAGTGGCACTCCAACTCTTGGCAGGAGGGCACCTTTGCCACCAAGGAAGATATATATGGTGTGGTAGCCGAACTGGACAAGGCCATCAGCGAGCAAGGGCTATCGGCACGCATCATCACACCCGAGCTAGGCGAACTGAAGATGCTCTTCGAGGTGGATGCCAACGATCGTATGCCCGACGACATCATCCGCTCCATGTTTTACAAAGATGGAGCCTACAGCCTGCTAAAGTTCAAGAACCTCTACAACTGCGTTGCTGCACACGACTACTGGACAGCCTATCCGCCCAGCCTGCTCGTCGATATGCGTACACGACTGCAGGAGGACCTCAGCGGCAATGGTGCCGACACCAAGTTCTGGGCCTCTGAATACTGTATCTTGGAGAAGAACGACGAAATCACCATGGCACCTTCGCCCACCAAAAGCATCAACCTCGGACTCTATGTGGCCCGCATCATACACGCTGACCTTGCCCTGGCCAACGCCTCGGCATGGCAATGGTGGACCGCCGTGTCGCTTAACGAGGATGTGCCCATCCGCCTGCTCCCCTTGAAGGACTCTTCGGGCGAGACGGTGAAGTACGACGGCACCATACAGCCCACCAAGATGTTCTGGGCTACGGCCAACTACAGCTTCTTCATACGTCCCGGCATGCATCGCATCGATGTCAGACCCGCCACGGAGCAGGTATCGCCTCTCGAGGCTGCTACATCGCTCATGCTCTCATCTTATACCGATGGCAAGCAGACGGTCACTGTCATTATCAACTACACCGACACAGAACAACCTCTGTCGCTCCAGTGCGGAACAGCCAAGAAGGGCAAACTCTACACCACCTCCATCGACAAGGATTTGCAGTACACAGGCAAGCATCCCCTGCGCTCACTCAACATCCCCGCACGCTCAATCACTACGGTGGTGGTGGAATGATAAGACGACGTTAATCCGTGTACTAAAAGAGAAAATCTGCGAAGCTGCTTATCCGAGTATCGATAGCAGATAGCTGCATTTCTGAGGGTCGCCCAAGGTC
>JAZONI010000120.1:0-20225 GCA_045654445.1 Bacteroidaceae bacterium
ATAGATTAATAATTTAAACTAAAAAATCCTGCCGCAGACTTCGCACGTCGGAGTCCCCTCCCTCACAGGGAGGGTTAGGGTGGGTCTCTCATTCAAATTATGAAAAAGACATATATCGCTCCCATGATGGAGGAAATCAACATCGAGACCATAGAGATGATGGCTGCTAGCCTTGCCACCAGTGATGACACAATTGATTCTAGCGATGCCCTCAGCAATGGCCGCCGCGGCACTTGGGGTGACCGCTGGGAGTAAGTGCCGGTTAATGCGCCAGGGACGCGGTTAAGGGTTAATCGCAGAAAGCTGCTGGCAAATAGATCAAGAACGCACACGGGACGCAGAGAGCATCTGCGTCCCGTGCTGCGTTTATAGCAGTAGTCAACTTTTCAGGAGAAGACAAGTGATATCAATTTCAGATATCGATTAATATGTGCGAGAGACAAAAATCCGTGAGGTAATAAATGATGAATTGAAAATCAACCGTCCAGAGGCAGTCCGTATACCATTAAAGTCTCCATCATTGCAGATACACCTCTACGGTGAGGGGCTCGCCGCCCAATGTGACGGCTTGCTTGCATAGGTTGCCTGCAGCGTCGGTGTAGCGCAGTTCGTAGGTGGCGTGCTTGGGGAGCAGCAGGGTGAACATGTCGTTCATGTCGCGTAGGGGGCCTGCGGTGAGGCCGCCACCCATCTGCTCGGTGCCACAGAAGATGTCGACGCCCATGGCCACGCGATGGCTCGAATGGGTGTTCATGCCGCGCTGGGCATATCCTGCAATGCGCAGTTCGGTGTGTGTGCCTGCTGCCATGCGGGTGGTGCGCTGCTGCTGTGCCAGGTCTATGTAGTGCTGTGTCACGTTCTCGGCACCAATGGTGTGGGGGAGGTCCTCTATGGCGGTGCTGTCATCGCCACACCATACCATGGGGAACCAGTCGGGGGCTTCGCCGAAGCGTGTGGCATAGATGGCATAGTGGCGGTCGTGAGGGTTGGCCTTGGCGGCATCGTCCATGAACCACAGGTGGTCGAGGTGGGAGGGGAAGTAGTACTCGGTCACGCGCCACTGACCGTCGAGCCATACCTCGGTCCAACTGTGGTTGCCGCGGTTGTCGTGCCAGGAGGCGGTGCCGACGAAGCGGGCGGGGATGCCTACGGAGCGCAGGGCATCGACGAGGAGTATGGAGAGGCCTGTGCATGAGGCCATGCCCTGACGCATAGACTCGCGCGGGCTCTGGTTGGTCTTCTCGCGCAGCGTGTTGTACTCTACGCCAGTGAGGCGGGGTATGTTGGCGTTGACGGCGGCTATGGCCTGCTCCATGGTAGTGCAGGTGTCTACGGCCTCGGCAAAGAGGGTGTGCAACTCCTTGCGCCATGGGTCGCGCACCTCGTCGACGACGTGGTAGGGGAGCACATCGGTCAGGTATACCTCGAGAGGCAGTGCCTTGGCCCATGCATACTGGGTGCGTGCCAGGTGGGCATAGGTGACATTCTCGTGCAGTAGGGTGAGCGGCATGGTGTCGCGGTCGGCTGCAGGCATGTGGGCGATGAGGTACTCCATCTCTTCGCGGAGGTTGGGGTCGGTCTCGCGCAGCAGTTGGCGCAAGGCTTCGGGGCGCGACGAGGCTGCTATGGCTGCCTCGGTAGCCTCGCTATAGGTGTGGTCTTTGCCTCGGAGGGTGGTGATAAGTAGGGTAGCGGTGAGCACCGCAATCAGTAGGTAGATAACTTTCTTCATAGGTCTGTGTGTGATGTGTGTGTGGTTATTGGCGGGTCTGCTGCAGTATGCGCTTGACCTCCTCTTCGTCTACGGTGCGTAGGGCAAACTCGTCTACGGCTGCTGTGCCGCCCATCGAAATGCGCGGGTTGCGGTACTCCATGGCACCCATGACCATCTTCTTGGCACTGAAGTGGAGGGCATCTATCCCTGTTGCCTTCAGTTGCAGGGCATTGGCTGCCGTGACGCCACTGCCTGCCATGATCTCGATGCGGCCGTTGGCGATGGCTACGGCTTGGCGTATGTGGTCGATGCCGTCGAGGGCCTTGTCGTAGCCGCCCGAGGTGAGTATGCGTGTGCAGCCTGTGGCGATGATGTCGCCGATGGCTTCGGTATAGTTGGCCGTCATGTCTACGGCGCGGTGGAAGGTGGTCTCCATGCCTTGGGCTGCCTCTACGAGGGCACGGGTGCGTGCCATGTCGACCTTGCCGTCGGCGGTGAGAATGCCGAACACGACGCCTGTGGCTCCCGCTTGCCGTGCATGGGCAATGTCGAGCAGCATGGTGCGAAACTCGCTCTCGGTGTAGAGGAAGTCGCCTCCTCGCGGACGTATCATGACGCTCACGTCGATGCCGGGGATATGGCTGGCACACTCTATGGCTGCCATGGATGGGGTGACGCCCCCTTCGGCGGGTGAGGCGCACAGTTCTACGCGGTTCACACCCAAGCGGGCCGCCACGTGGCACGCCTCGACGGAGTAGGAGCAGAGCTCGAATTTGATGTCTTTCATAACTAGGGGCAAAGATAATAACAAACGAGCGAGAAATATAAAGCGTGCTTTGTTTTTTTTCGCAGCGAGTGCAGAATATCTTCGAGATTTATCTCAAAGATGTGCGCTACGCTTGGAACGCCCCCGTCGCTTCGCGCCACCCCCCTCTATAAACAGAGGGGGAGTTAGGACAATGCTTTCAATTTGCATTTGTTTGGCGTATCTTCGAGATTTGTTGCAAATAAATGAACAAATAATCGAATAAATAACATTTACTTTGTATTTTTGCAACGAGCGTAGGAGGTATCTGTAGTACAGCACGTGTGGCTGATGACGATATGCTCAGCGTCAATGTTGGAATAAGTATATAGTGACCATTTAATAACACGTGTTTTCTATGGGCGAACAGACGTACACCCCCTCTCCCGCTCGCTACGATGCGATGCGCTACCGCCGCTGCGGATGCAGCGGAGTGTTGCTTCCGGAGGTCTCACTGGGCTTCTGGCATAACTTTGGTGAACATCACGACGAGCAGCAGGGGCTCGACATCGTTCACTATGCCTTTGATCATGGCATTTGTCATTTTGACCTGGCCAACAACTATGGCCCCCCTGCCGGTGCTGCCGAGGAGCGTTTTGGCCGGTATATGAAACGCTCGCTCCATACCCATCGTGACGAACTCTTCATAGCCACCAAGGCGGGGCATCTCATGTGGCCCGGCCCTTATGGCGACTGGGGGGCGCGCAAGAGTCTTGTGGCGAGCCTCGACCAAAGTCTGCGCCGTATGAACCTGGACTATGTGGACATCTACTACTCGCACCGCTACGATCCCTCTACGCCGCTTGAGGAGACCATGCAGGCATTGGTAGACATCGTGCGTCAGGGCAAGGCGCTTTATGTGGGTCTCTCCAAATATCCTGTCGATGTGGCCCAAAAGGCATATGCCTACCTGAAAGAACAGCGCGTGCCCTGCATCCTCTATCAAGGACGTTACAATATGCTCACCCGTGAGCCAGAGGAGTGCATCATCCCCCAAGCCCATCAGCATGGCGCAGGCTTCATCGCCTTCTCTCCCTTGGCACAGGGGCTGCTCACCGACCGCTATCTGCAGGGTATCCCCGAGGGCTCGCGCATGACAGCAAGCAATTTCTTACGCCCCGAGATACTCACCGATGCGCTCATCGAAAAACTGCGTGCTCTGAACGAGATAGCCCTACAGCGCGGACAGACACTTGCCGAGATGTCGCTGGCATGGCTCTTGCGCGACGAACGCGTCACATCGGTAATCGTGGGAGCCAGTTCGATAGGGCAGCTGGAGAAGAACCTCCACGCTTGTAACAACACCACCTTCACTGAGGAGGAGTTGAAACGCATAGAGGCGATATTATAGTATCGTGTAGCGTCGTCTTCCTTGCTTTAGCGCATGTCTATCACCTCGTCGGCTGGATGTGCCTTGGCATCGTAGGTGAAGGTGCTTTTGGGGAAGGTGAGCCCGCTGCGCATGGAACGTACATCTATCTTGTAGGTGCGATCGTCAGGGAAGAGGAGGTGTAAGGCGGCTAGTTTGCCAGAACCCTCGATATATATATATAATGATTCAACCTCATGGGCGTTGTCTTTGGCGGTAAGTACGACTTCATGCACTAGCAGGCCGCCAAGGTTCTTGTCTCCTCCGTCGGTGGCAGTGAACATCTCCTGGTAGTTGTTGAGCAGCAGATAGGGGTTTATGCTCAACTGGTCCTCGAGCGTAGGTTCGTTGATGTAGAGCTCGTCATAATCGTAGTTTATCTGTAGGGTCCACTGGGTGGTGCCATCATACCAAATCTTCATCTCATCGGTGTCGAAGAAGTAATTGTTTCCCTCCATGAGCAGGCGGCCACCGATGCGTATCCCCTCTTCGTTGACGCGGAAATTGATCTCTACTCCTTTGTCCTTTAACTGCGTGGTGACTTTTTCCAACCATATCTCTGCTAGCCTGTCTTGGCTCGATAGGGGAAGGGCGAGCATCATCGCTAGGACTATGAATTTTATTCGTTGTAACATATTCTTAAATTAGGATTGGGGAACTGGGACGACAGCGGACAAAGCCTCCATCTCCCATGTCCCATTATTATTTCTTTTCGATTCTCAATTCTCGGTCAGCGCTTTGAGTTTGAACTCGAGGTCCATCTCGTCGGCACAGAGCACTTGGCGGGGTTTGCTGCCATCTACAGGGCCTACGATGCCTGCCTTCTCCAATTGGTCCATGATACGGCCTGCACGGTTGTAACCGATGGAGAACTTGCGTTGGATGAGTGAGGTGGATCCTGACTGATGGATGACTACGAGGCGGGCGGCATCTTCAAACATGGGGTCGAGACGCTTGAGGTCTACATCGTCGAGGTTGCTTCCGTCAGCAGCATTCTCATCCACATATTCGGGTAGATAGAAGGCGGTGGGGTAGCCCTGCTGCTCGCTGATATAGTTGCCTATGCGCTCTACCTCGGGGGTGTCGACAAAGGCGCACTGCACACGTACGGGGTCGCTGCCCTGGAGGAACAGCATGTCGCCTCGGCCGATGAGCTGGTTGGCGCCGGGGCGGTCGAGGATGGTGCGCGAGTCAATCATGGCCGATACGCGGAAGGCGATACGTGCGGGGAAGTTGGCCTTGATGGTACCGGTGATGATGTTCGTAGTGGGGCGCTGGGTGGCGATAATCATGTGTATACCTACGGCACGTGCCAACTGGGCGATACGGGCAATGGGGAGTTCTACCTCCTTGCCGGCGGTCATGATGAGGTCGCCAAACTCGTCGATGATGACCACGATGTAGGGCATATATTTGTGTCCCTTCTCGGGGTTGAGTGTGCGGTTGATGAACTTCTCGTTATATTCACGCAGGTTGCGCACGCCAGCAGCCTTGAGCAGGTCGTAACGGGTGTCCATCTCTACGCAGAGCGACTTGAGGGTCTGCACCACCTTGGTGACGTCGGTGATGATGGCATCTTCGCCATCGGGGAGTTTGGCGAGGAAGTGCTTCTCAATCGAAGAGTAGATGCTGAGTTCTACCTTCTTGGGGTCTACCATCACGAGTTTCAGTTCGGCGGGGTGCTTCTTGTACAGCAGTGAGGTGATGATAGCGTTCAAACCTACCGACTTACCCATACCTGTAGCACCGGCTACGAGGAGGTGGGGCATCTTGGCGAGGTCAAACATGAAGATCTCGTTGGTGATGGTCTTACCGATGGCCACGGGCAGTTCATAGGTGCTCTCCTGGAACTTGCGGCTGCCGATGACTGAGTGCATCGACACAATCTGTGGGTTGGCATTGGGGATTTCAATACCGATGGTTCCCTTACCCGGCATGGGGGCAATGATGCGGGTACTGAAGGCGGCGAGTGTCAGGGCAATGTCGTCTTCGAGGTTCTTGATCTTCGAGATGCGCACACCGGGAGCGGGGGTAATCTCGTAGAGGGTGATGGTGGGGCCTACGGTGGCCTTGATAGAGGATATCTCGATGCCAAAGTTGCGCAGTGCCTGGATGATGCTGTCTTTCTTTGCATTTTGCTCATCACGGTCTATCGAGAGCGTGTCGTCGCCCGATTTGTTGAGCAGGTCTAAGACGGGGAACTTATAGCGTGAGAGGTCGAGGCGGGGATTGTAGGGCTCGATAATCTTTTTGGCCTTCTCCTCTTCATTGACCTCGATGGTAAACTCGGCTTCGGAGGGTTCGGGTGTATCAGTGTCCTTCGTGGGTGACACCTCTTCATCTGATTCCTCCTCGGCAGGACTTACTATTTCCATCTCCATCTCCTCATCCGTTGTGACAACAGGCTCTTCGGGGGTGTCATTGGCACTCCACTCAATCTCGGCTGCAGGTTGCTCTTCGATGGCGAATTCTACATCCGAGGTGTCTGTCGTGTCGGGGGTAGGGGGAGTTTCCACCTCATCCTGGCCCGGAAGCAGAGATTTGGGGTGGAATAGTTTTCTGATAAGGTCTATCGTGTTTCTTGTGAGATAGATGCAGAAGATGATGGCGGTCACCAGCAGTAGGATGACGATGCCGGGCATGCCAAACTGATTGTTGAGCCACTCCGTTGCATTATGTCCGTGGTAGCCACCCCAATAGATGCCCGACCCGGTGAACCAGCGGTCTACGGTGGTGCTCAAGAACAATGATCCCCACACTAGGATGGTGGCGCAGCAGATACCCCAATGCTTGAGGTCGAACTTGTAGGCGCGGATTCGCATCAGGTTGAGACCTAAAACAAACAGGAACACGGCAATGCTATAGGCTGAGATACCGAAACTGTTGTTGATAAGTATCTGTGCGATATGGGCACCGCTCTTGCCGGTGCTGTTTTTTACCTCATCGGTGAGGTTTTCGAACGATTCCTCAATAGTCGGTTGCTCAAGTGCGCTTTGGTCGGCACCGCCATTGAGTACAAACGAACTGAAGGCCAGTGCCATATAGAGTGCGACCATCACACACAGCAGCCCTATGATGAACTGTGTGGTGTCGTTTTTCATGGTGTTGCGCAATGTTTGCACCCACTTTATCTCTTTCTTTTCCTTCTTCACCTCCTCTTTCGGGGTCGTTTTTCTATATGCCATTATTGAGAGTCTTTTTAGGTAAGTATCAATTTGCAAAGATAATGATTGTTTTGTTTTTCTACAAAAAAAATGCGATGAAGGAAAAGCATTTACTCTTCTCCTCCTCTTTTTGGAACTTAATATCTGTGTGAGAGAAACAAATGGAATCACGTGTTGTTGTTGCATCAAAGTATGACAATAAAGTATGAAGAAGGTACTCAGGTGGTTAGGGGTGCTGTGCATGGCATTGTTGTTGCTACTGGCAATGATGCTGGTAGCCCTGTACGTGCCTGTCGTGCAACGCTGGGTAGTGGCCGAAAGCATGGATGTGCTATCGCGAAAGACGGGCTATACCTGCTCTGTCGGTGGGGTGCATCTGCGCTTCCCATTCTCCTTGCAGGTTGATGAACTATGCTTGGTCAATGGTAATGACACCTTGCTGGGTGTGGGGACGATACGTACAAGAGTGGCTCTGCGCCCTTTGTTGGAGGAACGTTTGACGGTCGATTACCTCGTTCTTGAAGATATCTCCTTGCATACCGATACCTTGTTGTATCCGCTCAAGGTCGATGGCGGGGTGGGGCGTCTATCCCTTCGTGGTGCCAACTTTGCTTGGGTTGAGCACACCTTGCACCTGGATGAGGCGGTGCTCTCTGAGGTGTCGCTGGATGGGGTGCAGGCAGCACGGCGTGATGTAGAGGCCCCACCGCGTCGTAGTATCCCATTGTGCCTCTCTTTGGGGCATACGGTGATTAGTGGTGCGAGGGTAGGGTATGCCACATCGTTACAACAACTATATGCCGATGTGTCGAACCTCACATTGAAGGAGGTTGCGGTAGACACGTTGCTCTCTGTGTCATTGAAGCGGGGAGGATTGCAGGCCGAGACATTGCATTATCGTTCGGCAAGAGATGGGGCCGAGGAGTGGCACCTGACCGCGATAAGTGCCGGTGTCGACTCGCTACACTTCGGTGCCGATGGAGGTCGTGGCGTACTCTCCTCGCTGACTCTACGCGAGGGGCATGGCATCGTGGTCGAAGAGGCGCGTCTAGCCTTCTCCGTGGCCGACAGCACCGTGCGTCTTCCCTATTTTGCCTTGCGCACTGAGGCTTCGGTGCTGAGTGGACATCTGCGTTCTATCGGTCGACAGGCGGGAGCGCCTATCATCGATGGCGATATCAATGGTTCGATAGGCTATGCCGATGCCATGCGCATAGCCGGCATGTTGGGCCCTCTGTCGGCCCCCTTCTATCACCTCTATCCTGTAGCCCCATTGGAGGTCGTTATGGCTATTGATGGGCCGATCAATGCCATGCGTCTCACGCATTGCCATGTGGCCTTACCCACGGCTTTTGCCGTTGATGCAAGAGGCACGGTTACTGGTTGGCCCAACGCCAAGGAACTGAAAGCACAGGTCGATGTCGAAGCGCGTATTCATGATATCGACTTTCTCACTACCTTGCTCGATACCGCCCTGCAAGAGCGTGTGGTGATACCTCATGATGTGGCTATACGGTCGAGTGTCTGCTACCAATCCGATAGTTTGTTGTCACAATTGCATGCACGTTTTGTCGGTGGTGCTATCACCCTTCGTGGCAGTTATCATCCCCAGGCAGAGCGCTATGCGCTGACCATGCAGGTCGATACGCTGGATATGCACCATATCTTGCCTGCCGATAACATGGGCGTGATGACGTGGCAAGCCGCTATTGCTGGCACAGGCTTTGATTGGCATACCCCCGATAGCCACCTCTCCTGTTCCGTATGGGTCGATTCGTTCAACCTTGCTGGTCGCACCTATTCGAATATCCGTGTTGAGACATCGCTTCACGACCATCGCTTGTCGTTGGATGCCTCATGTGCCGATACCTTGATGCGTTTCGCCATGCAGGGCAAGGCCCAATATACCCCCCACAAGTTAAAAGCCAATCTCTATGCCCATGTGTTTGACGCCGATTTGCAGGCATTGGGCATTTCCGAAGTGGATATACACCCTTCGTTTCAAAGCCATTGGGCATTGACTATTGACTCCGCAGAGATATATACCCTGCATGCTCGTTTGTCCGATATCACTTTGGCCTCGGCACAACGTGTGGTGAAGCCTCAGCCCCTTGCTCTAGCCCTCTGTCTCGCCCCCGACTCTATATCCCTGGAAGCACGTGCCGGTGACTTGCATTTGGTAGCCAACGCACATGCTTATGGCCTGCCTTGGCATTGGAGTGAGATGCCCAATGTCAAGGATGGGCAATATGGCGAAACGCTCTCGGCCATGCAACTGACCTTGCGTGCCGGTGACAATAATCCTATAAGCAACTACCTCTCCCTGACCGGTATCGTGATTCATTCGCTACATGCCCACCTTTACGAGCAGGATAGTCGCTTGGTGGCTGCGGCGTCGGTCGGTCGCTTCTCGGTGAAGGGCATGGAGGCTGATACGGCGACCTTTACGGCCCACTATGTTGCTGGCCTTCTTAGGGCACATGCACAGGTAGGAAGTGTCGTATGGAATACCCCGATGGCGCGTCTGTCGGGCATGGTCGGTGCCGATATGTCTTGGGATACCGCATCCCCTATCGATAGCCTGCGTGGTGCCCTCTACCTATCCGGATTACGTTTCGTGCTTCCCTCCTATAGCCTAGGGCTGACCGCACGCGACACGTTGGTGCTTCCTATGTCGCAGGGCAGGTTGTTGTTACATGATGTGGCGCTCTATGCTTCGGGCAAGCAACCATTATTGCTCAATGGTAGTGTGGTATTGTTGGGGCAACAACCCTCTATCGATATTCGCCTCGATGCGCAAAACGTAAGTTTGCTTCAAGGGCGCCATGCTCCAGGGGCATTGCTCTACGGGAAGGCTCTGCTTAGCGGTAGTGTAGGTCTTGCGGGCCCCTTTTCCGCCTTGAATCTAAGTGGGGCGCTCACCCTGCGTGGAGGCTCGTCGCTATATTATATATATAAGGATGCCTCGCTTGCGGCCAACAACAAATTGAATGATGTAGTCACATTTGTTGCTTTCTCGGCCGGGCCCACCGATGTGGTGCCATTGAAGCAAAGCCGTTCGATAGGTGGTTTCTCCATGAACCTCAACGTCACGATAGACCCCACAGTGCAACTCGATGTGTTGTTGGGAAGCAGTGGTGAGAACTCGGGCACCATTCAGGGTGGCGGTGTGCTCAACGTGCAGTATATACCAGCCGCCGGGTTACGCCTCTCAGGGAGGTATTCCGTCACTTCGGGCACCTTGCAGATGAATGTGCCGCTCTTGCATGTGCACACGATGACCATCCGTCCGGGCAGCACGGTACAATGGTCGGGCAATGCACTAAATCCCCTGCTCAATGTCGTCATGGAGGATCAGATACGTGCCTCGGTCACCATCGACGACATGCCGCAAACCGTGCTTTTTGTTGCAGGCATCTCCCTCTCCGATACGATGGAGCGCCTGGGGCTTCAGTTTACTCTTTCGGCACCCGAGAGTGCCTCTATGCAGAATATCCTTGCTTCTCTCTCCCCCGATGAGCGTAGCAAACTTTCCATAGCCCTGCTCACTACGGGACTCTATCTGGGCGAGGGAGGTACTGGCAATCTCATGAATACGGCGCTCATCGGCTTCCTGCAATCGCAACTCGACAATATCTCTCGCGACACGTTTCGTTCGGTAGATGTGAGTTTCGGTATCGAGCCGTTGCAGGATGGGGTGAGTGGAGTGAGCACCCGCACCGACTACTCGTTCAGTATCGCCAAGCGCCTGTGGCACGACCGCATACGTATTGTCGTCGGAGGCAGTGTCACGACGAGCAATGAGCGTATTGAAGACAACACCATCATCGACAACATCAGTGTTGAGTGGCGCATCAAACCCAATGGGAGTCAATATCTGCGTTTCTTCTACGACAAGAACTTTGAAAGCATTCTCGAGGGTGAGATACGTGAAGCAGGTGTAGGATATATCTATCGCAAGCAGTTTTGATGATATGCGTTACGGTAACATGATACGACACCTCGGCCTATGGTTGCCGATGGCAAGCTTGGTGCTTGTCTCTTGTTCTACGGTGAGTAATCTCCCCGAGGGCGAACTGCTCTATACGGGCACCAAACATATATGCGTTGAAAACGATGCCCCGTCACCTCTGCGCGATGAGGCGGTAGGCGAAGCCAAGGTCGCCTTTGTTTCGCCACCCAACAACGCCCTCTTGGGGAGTTCGCGCTATCGCACACCCCTTCCTATAGGCTTGTGGATGTACAATGCCTTTGTGGGCGACAGCACTGGGCTACGTCGTTGGTTGTTCAAGTCCTTTGCCTCCACTCCCATCTTGGTGTCGGCGGTAAACCCCGACTTGCGCACCGAGGTGGCCAGCAATACCTTGCGTAACTATGGCTATTTCGATAATCGTGTGACCTACCGTGTCGACACGCTTGCTGGTGGCCGTAAGGCCTCGCTCGACTATACGATGCACCTTGGTCCACCCTGGTATTATGGACATGTGGAGTATTGCCATTTTACCCATGCGATGGATAGCCTCATCAGTGCCACCTGGCCCTCCCGTCTGCTTCTCGAGGGTGACCAGTTTAGTTACTATAGCCTTGTGGGTGAGCGCAACCGCCTGTTTACTCTTTTTCGCGAGCATGGATACTACTATTTCCGCTCCGATATGTTGCAGGTGCAGGCCGATACCGTGGCGCGACCTCGGGAGACCCAATTGCGCATAGGCCTTCAACCCTCGTTGCCTGACTATGTGTTGCGCCCGTGGCATATCGGGCATACTCATATCAGTATAGAGGGAGGCACCACGGCCAAATCGCCCATCCGTCCCTGGGTATGGCAACCTCGCATCGCGTTTCATCGTGGCGACCTCTATTCCCCATCATCGCAAGATGCTACGCAACATAACCTCAACCGCTTGGGCGTGTTCAATTCTGTCAGCCTTCATTATGTGCCCCGCGATAGTGCGATGACGGGCGACACGCTCGACGTCTATATCACCGCCCTGCTCGAGAAACCCTATGAACTCTCTCTCGAAGCCAACCTCACGGGGAAGAGCAACAATCAGGTAGGTCCTGGTGTCGCGGCTGCATTGTCGCGCAAGAACCTCCTGCGCATGGCCGAGACGATGCTACTGCGGTTGAAGGGCTCCTATGAGTGGCAAACCAACCGTATGTTACGTCGCGAAGGGTCGGTGGTGAACTCCTTTGAGTTGGGTGCCGAGATGCTGGTGTCTGTGCCCACAGTGCTAGCCCCCTTTGTGTCTACTCGTGAAGCCCTTGATGGCTCCTCTTCGGTGCGTCTCTATGTCGACTGGCTCAATCGGGGTGGTTTCTTTCGCATGTTGGCATTTGGCGGAAACCTCACCTATGCCTTCTCCTCTTCCGATGTACTCACACATAGCGTCACCCCGTTTCGAATCACCTTTAACACCCTTGAGCGCACCACGCAGCGCTTCGATTCGGTGATGACCGCCAATCCCGTTATAGGCATGTCGTTCCGTGACCAGTTTGTCCCGGCTGCATCCTATACGCTCACCTATGACAATACCTCTCGCCGTCCTCACCATCCGCGCAAGGTAACCCTGTCGCTCACCTCGGCCGGTGCCCTCACCTCCTTGCTGTATGCGACGGCAGGCGAGTCGTTCCGCGAGCGCGACAAGAGTTTGCTCGGTACTCCCTTTGCCCAGTTTGTCAAGGGCTCTGTTGAGGCCTGCCGTTATTTTCATCTTGCCCCTCGGCAGGTGCTTGCCACGCGTTTCATGGTGGGTGCCGTGTGTCCCTATGCCAATAGTTCGGTGGCACCATTCAGCGAGCAGTTCTATGTGGGTGGTGCCAGCGACCTGCGTGCTTTCCCCCTGCGAGGTATAGGGCCTGGCAGTTTCCATTCGTCGGGACGCTATGCCTATATCGACCATACGGGCGACTTGAAGGCCGAGGCCAATGTGGAGTGGCGCTTCCCCCTCACCGCTCAGTTACATGGTGCCCTATTCCTCGATGGCGGCAACGTGTGGCTCCTGCGTGACGATGCTTCGCGGCCGGGTGGCCAGTTCCGTTGGTCATCGCTAGGCAACGATATCGCTTTGGGCACGGGCATAGGGCTGCGCTACAACCTCAAGGTGCTCCTTGTGCGGGCCGATGTAGGCATTCCTCTTCACCTCCCTTACGATACAGGGCATCGTGGCTACTACAATGTGCCCAACTTTATCCATGGTTTGTGCTATCATTTGGCGGTGGGCTATCCCTTCTGATGCGTGGCCTTGAGGATAAAAAAATAGAGAGGATTCGAATCCTCTCTATTCGTATTGTTCTGTATATCGCTGTATGATTAAGCGAGCTTGTTGTCAGAACCGAGTACGTTCACAATCTTGTGGATGTACTGCTTCTTCATGTTCTCGCGAGCGGGACCGAGGTACTTACGGGGGTCAAACTCAGCGGGCTTTGTAGCAAACACCTCACGGATAGCAGCAGTCATAGCGAGACGGCTATCAGAGTCGATGTTGATCTTGCACACTGCCAATGAAGCAGCCTTACGCAACTCCTCTTCGGGGATACCGATAGCATCCTTCAAAGCACCACCATACTTGTTGATGGTCTCAACCTCTTCCTGGGGAACTGAAGAAGAGCCGTGGAGCACGATGGGGAAGCCGGGGAGCTCCTTCATGCAACCCTCGAGAACATCGAATGCCAAGGGGGGAGGAACGAGGATACCCTTCTCGTTGCGTGTGCACTGCTCGGGCTTGAACTTGTTAGCACCGTGTGAAGTACCGATTGAGATAGCCAAGCTGTCGCAACCAGTCTTTGTTACGAAGTCAACAACCTCCTCAGGACGTGTGTAAGTGTGGTGCTCAGCAACAACGTCATCCTCAACGCCAGCGAGGATACCAAGCTCACCCTCAACAGTTACGCCGAACTGGTGTGCATAGTCAACAACCTTCTTGGTGAGAGCAACGTTCTCCTCGTAGGGGAGGTGTGAACCGTCGATCATCACTGAAGAGAAGCCCATGTCGATGCAAGACTTGCATGTTTCGAAGCTATCACCGTGGTCGAGGTGAAGAACGATCTCAGGATTCTCGCAACCGAGCTCCTTAGCATACTCTACAGCACCCTCAGCCATGTAGCGGAGAAGAGTCTGGTTAGCGTATTGACGACCACCCTTAGAAACCTGAAGGATAACGGGAGACTTTGTCTCAACGGCTGCCTGTACGATAGCCTGGAGCTGCTCCATGTTGTTGAAGTTGAATGCGGGGATAGCGTAGCCACCTTCCATTGCCTTTGCAAACATCTCTTTGGTGTTTACAAGACCCAATTCTTTGTAACTAATCATTTTTGTTAAAAATTATAATGTTATACAAAATAGTTTTCTGACTGCAAATATATAATTTATTTTTTGAACAAACGATATTTGTGGCTATTTTCTTCACATTTCGCTTTGATAAATTGAAATCTGCCAAGTCCGTATATCAAACATTACTTGTTGCGTGGTCAAGTTGAGTAAGTCCGTAATCGTAGCATGCTTCACCGGTGACGAGGACGGAGGCTTTCTTCTGTCTGCATTGTGGTGTTCCAAGCGTTATCCTTGTTTTGAATAGACCTCTACTTTCATACTCAAATCATGTATTAATCCAGTATAAAAAGTGTGTTGGATGAATATTTTTCATATAAAATGTTAATAAGTCAAGAAAATGTTGTAAGTTTGTGGCATATTATATGAACCAACTTAAAAAATAACCAAAATTCACTACGTATGAAACCTACATTATTTGTATTGGCAGCCGGTATGGGCAGCCGTTATGGTGGTCTAAAACAGCTTGATGGTCTGGGCCCCAATGGTGAGACAATCATGGACTACTCAATCTTCGACGCTATCCGTGCAGGATTCGGCAAGATTGTATTCGTTATCCGTAAAGACTTTGAGCAGGATTTCCGCGACAAGGTGTTGAGCAAGTATGAGGGTCATATTCCTACTGAGCTCGTGTTCCAGGCTATCGACAATCTTCCCGAAGGCTTCACATGCCCTGCAGAGCGTACTAAGCCTTGGGGTACTAACCACGCCGTGCTCATGGGTAAGGACGTGATTAAGGAACCCTTTGCTGTAATCAATGCTGATGACTTCTATAGCCGCGATGCTTTTGCCGTTATGGGCAAGTGGCTCAGCGAACTTCCCGAGGGCAGCACAGGCAAGTACAGCATGGTAGGTTTCCGCATCTGCAACACCCTCAGTGAGAACGGTACTGTAGCTCGTGGCGTATGTGCTAAGAACGAGGCTAATATGCTCACCGATGTTGTTGAGCGCACCGAGATCATGCGCGTTGACGGCGTTATCTCTTACAAGGACGAGAATGGCGAGTGGGTACCCGTAGGCGAGGAGACTCCCGTATCTATGAACTTCTGGGGCTTCACACCCGACTACTTCCAGTACTCTGAGGAGCAGTTCATCGACTTCCTCAAGGAGAATGCCGACAAGCCCAAGGCTGAGTACTTCATTCCCCTCGTGGTTGACAACCTCATCAACAGCGGCAAGGCTACTTGCGAGGTGCTCGACACCACCGCTAAGTGGTTTGGCGTGACCTACGCTGCTGACCGTCCAGGCACAGTAGAAAAGATCCAGTCATTGGTTGACGCTGGCGAATATCCTGCTAAGTTGTTCTAATCAATCTTAGCAATCAAGGTAAGGAGGTAGATGATTTCTGCCTCCTTTTTTATTGCAATGCCTGGTTGGTATGGGGGATGGATGCTCTTTGGTTACTTTCCTTGTTGGGCCGACCTCTCCTTGCGGTGTTGGTAGAGTTGGTATGAGTTGAAGCAGTTGTGCCATACGCTGTAGAAGCCTCCGGCAATGGCGGTGACGGGTGTGAGGAAGGTGTAGGCCATCCAGATGGCAAAAACGGTGTTCTTCTGTCCCATGGCTTGGCCTGCAGCGATGCGGTCGTGGTGGGGAGCACCTATATGGCGTCCGATGGAGAATTGTGCCCAGCAGCAGACGAGGGCTACTAGGGCTATCCCGATAAGCATGGGGAGGGGGACGCTACTATGCACGATAGATCGTGTAGTGACGGCGATGGCCATTGTCAGGGCAACGGTCCAGAGGTAGAAGGCGGTGTCGCCCGTGTTTTGCAGGCGTCGGGCAAGGCGGGGCATGGTGTAGCGTATGAGCCAAGCGAGCAGTAAGGGGAAGATGAGGGTGGGGCACACGTGGCGCAACACTAGCAGGAAGGTGCTGATGAAGGTCTCCCCCTCATGGGGATTTACTAGAGGTACGATGAGCGGGATGAAAAGGGCTGCGGCAAAGTTGATGAGCAGGATATAGCTGGTGAGATGAGCTGCGCTACCTCCGAGCTTGGCACACACTACGGCAGCGGCGCAAGCCGTGGGGCAGATGAAGCATGTCATGGCGCTCTCGATGAGGAGGCGGTAAGGTGACTGTGGAAAGAGGATGAGGAGTGCAGCTAGGAGGGCAAACATGCCGACCTGGATGAGTAGTATCCAGAGATGCCAGCGGCAGGGACGCAGGTCACTGGGCTTTAATTTACTGAACGTGATGAACAGCATGCCGAAGATGAGAAGGGGTTGGGCGATCCCGACGAGAGCATTAATGCTGGCGGCATGGCGGTGCAGGAAAGGGGTGTTGGCACAGATGAAATAGACGATGACGCCCATGGCCATAGAGATGGGGAGAGCCCAATTCTTGTAAAATCGTAAGAGTGTTTTAAGTAGGTCCATATTGCCATAAAAAAAGACCCAAGCATCGCTTGAGTCTGTAGTTGCGGAGAAAGGATTCGAACCAATGACCTTTGGGTTATGAGCCCAACGAGCTACCACTGCTCCACTCCGCGATGTTTTGATGGTGCAAAGGTAGTGCTTTTTCTTTACATCGCAAACTTTCCGGCGACTTTTTTCTCTTTTTTGTGACATTTTTCTCTTTACACGATAAAATTTTGTATTTTTGTGCTCGATTATGAATAATGCAGTGACTAAAACGACCAATGTGCTGATTGAGGCGGCGCGTGTGCTTTTCACGCGTAATGGGTATGATCGCACGACGATGAGCGATATAGCCCGCGAGGCCAAAAAGGGGCGTCGTACGCTCTATGTGCACTTTCCTAGCAAGGAGGCTCTGTTGCGTAAGGTTATCGAGATGGAGTTGAACCGAATCCTCGACGTGTTGCGTGCTGTGGCCACGAAGGAGATCCCTGCTGACCGCAAGATCATGGAGTTTGTAGTTTGCCGTCTCAACAATGTGCGTCATACGGTGTTTCGTAACGGCTCGTTGCGTGCCGACTTCACCCGTTTCTATCTCACCATCGATAGCATCCGTCGCGAATACGACAAGATAGAGATAGGCCTTATCCGTGACATACTCATTGAGGGTCGTCAGCAGGGGCTGTTCCATTTTGATAATGCCGAGGTGATGGCTGAGGTTATCCACTACAGCATCAAAGGCCTGGAGACCCCCTATGTACGCGGTCGTTTGGCGGGCAATGTGGAAAAAGATATTTTGGAACGTCATGCTCGTCAGGTGATATTGCGCGGATTGGGTATGGATATATAGTATATATAATAGGTATGCACGTATTGTACGAAGATAATCATATCATCATAGTCAGCAAGGCCTCTTCAGAGATTGTCCAGGGTGACAAGACGGGCGACACGCCGCTCTCGGAGATGGTGAAGGCTTATATAAAGGAGAAGTACAACAAGCCCGGCGCTGTGTTCCTGGGTGTGGTGCACAGGCTCGATCGCCCCGTGAGTGGGGTGGTCGTTTTTGCCCGTACGAGTAAGGCCCTCGAACGCCTCAATGCCATGTTCCGTGAGGGAGGGCGCATCAAGAAGACCTATTGGGCTATCGTACGTAATCGCCCCGTAGAGCCCGAGGCCGAGTTGGTACACTACCTCGTGCGCAACGAGCAGCAGAACAAGTCGTATGCCTACGCTTCAGAGCGCAGCGGTGCCAAGCTGTCAGTGCTCAGCTATCGTCTGTTGGGCAGTATGGACAACTACCACCTACTGGAGGTCTCTCTGCAGACGGGGCGTCACCATCAGATACGCTGCCAGTTGGCCAAGATGGGTTCCCCCATCAAAGGCGACTTGAAGTATGGAGCCGAACGCTCCAATCCCGATGGCAGCATCTGCTTGCATGCACGCCGCATTCAGTTTGAACATCCCGTATCGAAGGTGATGATTGATGTCGTTGCTCCAGTGCCCGATGATAGGCTGTGGCGTAGTGCCGAGGCAATGGTGTGATCCCCTTCGTCGTGCGTCTTGTAAGAAACAAATTTTATAGTATATGAAAAGATTTAAGTTAGCAACCTTGGCTATGGCAGCGCTCGCTACCGTGGCTTGCACAAACAAGAGTATGGAATCAGGAATCCGTCCCGAGAATCTCGACACCACTGCTGTGGCTGGTGACGACTTTTATCAGTATGCCTGTGGCGGCTGGATGAAGAATCATCCCCTCACGGGAGAGTATTCACGTTTCGGCACCTTCGACAAGTTAGGTGAGGACAATCGTGAGCAGTTGCGCACCCTCATCGCTGACATCGCTGCACAGGAGCATGCTACTGGCACTGTAGCACAGAAGATTGGCGACCTCTACAACATGGCAATGGACAGCACCGCACGCAACGAGCGTGGCTATGAGCCTATCCGCCCCGTGATGGAGCGCATCGCTGCCCTCAAGAGCAACAGCGAGGTGATGCCTCTCGCAGCTGAGATGGCGCGCAAGGGTATGGGTAGCTTCTTCAGCGTATACATCGACGCTGACATCATGGACAGCAAGCAGAACCTCGTGCAGATATACCAGGGTGGTATCGCACTGGGTGAGAAGGAGTATTATCTCGACACCGATGAGGCTACCACTAACATCCGCGAGGCTTACAAGAAACATATCGTGAACATGTTCCGCCTCGCTGGATTTGACGAGGCTGTGGCAACTCAGAAGATGGAGGCTGTGATGAAGATTGAGACTGCACTGGCAGAGAAGTCGTTCAGCGCTACCGAGCAGCGCAACCCCGCCGCCAACTATCACAAGATGACCATGGAGGAGCTGAAGGCTGACTTCAAGGGTATTGACTGGGACAACTACTTCACCACGCTCGGCATCAATGACCTGAAGGAGCTGAGCGTATCGCAGCTCGAGCCTATCAGCGAGGTATGCCGCATCGTGAGCGAGGAGCCTATCGCTGACCTCATCGCTTACCTCGAGTGGCACACACTGGATGGCGCATCAAACGAGCTGAGCGATGCCTTCGCTGATGAGTCATTTGACTTCTACGGCCGTACACTCAGTGGCCGCAAGGAGCAGCAGCCCCGCTGGAAGCGTGCCGTAGGCGTGGTGAACAGCGTACTGGGCGAGGCTGTAGGTCAGATGTACGTGGAGAAGTACTTCCCTGCAGCTGCCAAGGAGCGTATGCTCACCCTTGTGAAGAATCTGCAGGTGGCATTGGGCGAGCGCATCGACGCACAGGAGTGGATGAGTGACAGCACCAAGATACGCGCTCACGAGAAGCTCTCTTCGTTCATCGTGAAGATTGGCTATCCCGACACATGGAAGGACTACACTGGCCTCAGTATAGATCCCGCACTGAGCTACTCAGAGAACCTGCGTCGCGCGAGCGAGTTCTTCTGGGCTGACATGATTGCCCGCAAGTATGGCAAGCCTGTAGACAACACTGAGTGGTACATGACACCGCAGACCGTGAACGCCTACTACAACCCCACAACCAACGAGATATGCTTCCCCGCAGGTATACTGCAGTACCCCTTCTTTGATATGAATGCTGACGATGCCTTCAACTATGGCGCTATTGGCGTGGTTATCGGCCACGAGATGACTCATGGCTTCGACGACCAGGGCCGTCAGTTCGACAAGGAGGGCAACCTCTCTGACTGGTGGGCACCGGGCGATGGCGACAAGTTCAAGGAGAAGACACAGGTGCTCGTAGACCACTTCAACAAGATTGAGGTGCTCCCCGGTCTCTTCGCCAATGGTGAGTTTACCCTCGGTGAGAACATCGCTGACCATGGTGGTCTCATGGTGGCATACCAGGCATTCAAGAACGCTACCGCCAAGGCTCCCCTTGCCGTGAAGGATGGCTTCACTCCCGAGCAGCGCTTCTTCCTCGCCTACTCTACCGTATGGGCTGGCAACATCCGCGACGAGCAGATACGCGTATACACCAAGAGCGACCC
>JAZONI010000121.1:0-18623 GCA_045654445.1 Bacteroidaceae bacterium
GCTCGCAGTTGTCGGCTTTGCCGAGTGTTTACGAACCGGATGGCAAGCACGAGCGTAGCAAGTGTTCTTCGTGAGATTCGTGAGATCTGTGTGAAAATCAAATGTTTGTAAAAACAGAAGTTCTTGAGATATAAACCTTCAATATTTCTTCTAACACTATTTTATAATGCACTGACTACAAATGCATTACAAAAAGAACTTATACGGACTTACACGAATTTATACGAACTTATAAATAGGTCTAATTGCCCGAAATAAATGTAGTAAATTTGCATCAGAAAAGTGAAGGAGACCCCCTCTGATGGCTCGCAAGCGAGACTCCTTTGGAGAGATAAATCTCTCGTCGTCGCAACCGACGCAGTCTTCGTGAGATTCGTGTGAGGTAAAAGACTTATTATCTGAGAGAAATATATAGCAGTGTCTAATAGATTCTAAATCGGAGGCTACAAAAAAACTGCCACCCGGCAAAAATGTAATTGCATAGGGGGGCAGTAAGGGGTGGAGTCATCCTATTTATGCCTAATTTGCAGCGCTAATACTCCGCGCTGTTGTGAGATAAATTAAGCGCTGAACGATAATAATAATCGCCCCCGATTGTTGTAGCAGTCGGGGGCGATTATTGTTATAGGATGCAATTACTTCTTCGGATAATCAATGGTATAGTGTAGGCCTCGGCTCTCCTTGCGCTCCATGGCTTGGCGGGTGATGAGGTAGCCCACGTTGATCATGTTGCGTAGCTCACACAACTCACGGGTAGCCTTGCTGCGTTTGAAGAGGGCCTCAGTCTCTTCGTAGAGGATGTCGAGACGGTTCCATGCGCGTTTGAGGCGGGTGTTGCTGCGCACGATACCTACATAGGCCTCCATGATCTGGTTCACCTCCTTCATGCTCTGTGTGATGAGCACGCGCTCCTCGGTGCTGATGGTACCCTCGTCGTTCCACTCGGGGATATCCTCGTTGTAGTCGTAACGCTCGAGTACACTCAAGGCATGCTTGGCCGCCGCATCGGCATATACGATAGCTTCGAGGAGCGAGTTGGAGGCGAGGGGGTTGCCACCATGCAGACCCGTGCATGAGCACTCGCGAATGGCATAGGGGCGGGGTATGCTGCTCTGGCCGTCGAGATCCACGGTGATGCCACCGCAGAGGTAGTGTGCCGCAGGGGCTACGGGGATATAGTTTTTGGTGATGTCAATACCGATGGAAAGGCACTTTTTATAGATATTCGGGAAGTGCGCCTTGGTTTCTTCGGGGTCTTTGTGGGTAACATCAAGGTATACGTGTTCATCGCCGCGAAGCTTCATCTCATTGTCGATGGCGCGAGCCACGATGTCGCGTGGGGCAAGCGAGAGGCGGGGGTCATACTTGTGCATGAACTCCTTGCCATCCTTGGTACGGAGCACTCCACCATAGCCACGCATAGCCTCGGTGATGAGGTAGGCAGGGCGACTGCCGGGGCAGTACAACGCCGTAGGGTGGAACTGGATGAACTCCATGTCCTTCACCGCTCCCTTGGCACGATACACCATGGCGATGCCATCGCCCGTGGCGACGAGCGGATTGGTGGTCTGACCGTACACTGCCTCGCAACCTCCTGTCGCCATCACGGTGACCTTGGAGAGGAAGGTATCGACCACACCAGTTTCCTCATTAAGCACATAAGCACCATAACAACGTATGCCAGCGCTGTGGCGGGTAACAATAATGCCCAGATGATGTTGAGTAATAATCTCCACTGCAAAGTGGTTAGTGAAGACTGATATGTTGGGGTGCGCCTTGACCGCTTCGATGAGCGAGGTCTGTATTTCAGCACCCGTATTGTCCTTGTGGTGCAGAATGCGAAATTCAGAATGTCCTCCTTCTTTGTGAAGGTCAAACTCTCCATGTTCGTTCTTGTCGAAGTCGACTCCCCAACGAATGAGTTCCTCAATCTGCGCTGGACCTCCCTTTACCACCTTCTCCACGGCAGCAGGGTTGCTAATATAATCCCCCGCTATCATGGTGTCTTCAATATGTTTTTCGAAATTGTCAACCGCAAGATTGGTTACCGAAGCAATGCCCCCCTGAGCATAATAGGTATTAGCTTCTTCAAGCCCAGCCTTGCAGATGAGAGCCACCTTACCCTGATGCGCCACCTTGAGCGCGAAACTCATACCGGCCAATCCTGAACCGATGACGAGAAAGTCGTATTTGTGTACCATGGTCGTATTGGGTCAATACTTACTAATGACAAAGGTAGTGCAAGCCGAGAGAAATGCCAAATTTATTTGAGCATTTCCGAGGCGAAGCCTACCTTCAGACTGCGAAGCAGGCTAAAGTCAGTGCAAGGCGAGCGAAAAACCAAAACTGTTTTGAGTTTTTCCGAGCCATAGCCTAATTTCAGACTGCGAAGCAGGCTAAAGGTAGTGCAAGCCGAGGGAAATGCCAAATCTCAACGAACGAAAGTATAGAAAATGCTTGTATTTTCTTTACTGAGAGAGGCAGAGATTCAATATAGTTAAATTTATTTGAGTATTTCCGAGGCGCAGCCTAACTAAAGGCTGTAAAGCAGGCTAAAATTAGTGCAAGCCGAGAGAAAATACTTTTAAAAAGAAAGATGGTCGTCATCCCGACGACCAACCTTCCAACTTTAAAAATCTAATACCATGAAAAACACGATGCAAAGGTACTGAACATTGGTCGTCAGACAAACCTTTAAGATATAAATCTGCTGCAAATTACATGTTTTATAACATGTTTTTCGCGATTTTCAACTAGAGACTCGTATAATGTAATATAAGCATGACAACCTAATATGTCTTTGATACATAATGAATCTCAAATAAAAACTTGAAGATATGTAACACTGGTTGGAAATATTGAAATTGCTTTTATATATGTAGCATATTTTTGCACTCGTGGTGAAATATTCAAGCCAACTTTATATAAATTATCACATTTGTTGCTATTTTTGCGATAAATTGTAACAACCCATAAAAAATATAGCAAGATGAAGAAAATGTTTTTTGTTGCTGCGCTGGCGGCAATGAGTATGAGTACAGTGGCTCAGAGCATCACTCCGCAGATGCTGGAGAAGTTCAAGAACGACAACACGATGACTGCCACTGACCGCGCCATACACAATGCTATGGCGGCTAATGATGTGCGTAACCTGGCCGTAAATCAGGCCAACCAGACGGAGATGGACACCTACTTTACCTACAGCGTGCCTTCAAAGGGCGTTACTGACCAGAAGTCATCGGGTCGCTGCTGGCTCTTCACGGGACTGAATGTGATGCGCAGTAAGGTCATCAACGAGCATAACCTCCCCGGACTGACCTTCTCGCATGTGTATAATTTCTTCTACGACCAGTTGGAGAAGTCTAACCTTTTCTTGCAGGCCATCATCGATACCGGTGAGAAGCCCATGGATGACAAGACGGTGGAATGGCTCTTCAAGCATCCCTTGAGTGATGGAGGTACCTTCACCGGTGTGGCTGACCTCGTGGCCAAGTATGGTATCGTACCGGCTGGTGTGATGCCCGAGACCTATGCCAGCAACAACACGTCACGCTTCACCTCGCTCATCGCACGCAAGTTGCGCGAAGATGGCCTCATCTTGCGCGACAAAGTGGCTGCCGGTGCCAAGAAGAAGGAACTTGAAGCGTTGAAGAGCGATATGCTGAGTGAGGTATACCGTATCCTGGTACTCGGATTTGGCGAGCCTGTGACAACCTTCACATGGGCACCCAAAGATGCTCAGGGTAAGTATATGTGGGAACCTAAGGAGTATACTCCGCAGTCGTTTTATGCCGAATTCATCGGGGAAGATTACCAGAACGACTATATCATGTTGATGAACGACCCCACCCGCGAATATTGGAAGACCTATGAGATACAATATGACCGCCACACCTATGACGGACACAATTGGCTCTATCTCAACCTCCCGCTCGAAGATATCAAGCAGATGGCCATCGCCTCTATCAAGGACTCTACGATGATGTATTTCTCTTGCGACGTGGGCAAGGAACTGGACAGCAAGCGCGGACTGCTCGACATGGACAACTATGACTACGAGTCGCTCTTGGGTATCAAGTTCGGCATGGACAAGGCACAGCGCATACGCGTGTTTGACAGCGGCTCGTCACATGCGATGACGATGATGGCGGTTGAGGTGGATGCCGAAGGACGTCCCACGATGTGGAAGGTAGAGAACAGTTGGGGAGCTGCTTCAGGACATAAGGGACATCTCATCATGACCGACGAGTGGTTCAACGAATACATGTTCCGCCTCGTGGTGAACAAGAAGTATGCCACTCCCGAGGTGCTGAAGGCGGCAAGCCAGAAGCCCATACTTCTCCCCTGCTGGGACCCCATGTTTATGGGCGAGGAGTAACATCTGTTGCCGACATGTAGGACTTTTTGGAGGAAAATGCTGAAAAGTCGCAAAATAACGCGGCAGATTGACCTTTTTTGATTACTTTTGTGCCAACTTTGGGTGAAATGTGCCTATGCACTTCCTCGAGGTTGGCATTTTTCACGGCATAGAGTCTATGAAACAGAAGAAAAAGCGAGTTGTCGATATACAGTTTGTTACCGCGTGCATCAGCACATCATTGGTGTTGGTATTGCTGGGCGTAGTGACCTTGGTGGTGCTCTCGGCCAAGAGCCTCTCGGAACATGTGCGCGAGAACTTGGAACTATCGCTCCTGCTCAACGAAGAGGTGAGCAAGCATGAGGTGGACCGCATAGTGGAGTATGTAGCAGCGCAACGCTACACCAAGGAGGTGGACTACATCTCCAAAGAGGAGATACTGGCCGAACAGACTGAGTCGATGGGACTAGACCCCACGGAATTCTTGGGATACAACCCCTACACGGCATCCATAGAGGTGAAACTCAAGGCCAACTATGCGAATACCGATAGCATCATACCCATCAAGAACAGGCTGATGCGCTATACACAGATACGCGAGATTTCCTATCCGAGCGAGTTGATGGATAGCGTGAATGACAATATCCGTAAGGTAAGTGCTGTGTTGCTGGTGCTGGCCTTGGCGCTGTCGCTCATCTCGTTCTCTCTCATCAACAACACCATCAAACTGACCATCTACTCGCAGCGTTTCTTGCTGCACACGATGAAGTTGGTGGGTGCCAGTTGGAGATTCATCCGACGACCCTTCATGTGGCGCAATTTCGCCATAGGCATCACCTCGGGTATCGTGGCTTGCGGCATCATCGGCGGAAGCATCTATCTGTTGCTGTACTATGAGCCTCAGATAGGTTATCTCTTCACGCTGCCCACGTTGGCCATCGTAGGGGGAAGCGTGATGCTGTTTGGTGTAATCATAGCATTGCTGTGTGCCAACATCTCTATCAACCGATTCCTCAAGATGAAGGCGGGAGATCTGTACTACATATAATAGAAAGGAAAACTAGAAAACTAGAAACCCATAAACTCAATAGACATGAAAGAGAAATTTGCACTCGGAAAAAACAACTTTGTGCTTATTGCCATTGGCATCATCATCATCATCGTCGGTTTATTGTTGATGACAGGACCCAGTTCAACAGAAACAACCTTCGAACCCGACATCTTCAGCACACGTCGCGTGGTGGTAGCCCCCCTTGTATGCTTTGTGGGGTTCGTGTTCATGATATTCGCCATCCTGTTCAAGTCAAAGGACAAGAATAACAACCGATAATTGATACGATAATGAATGTATTTGAAACTATCGTCATTGCCATCGTTGAGGGACTGACGGAATTTCTACCCGTCTCGTCGACCGGGCACATGATTATTGCACAGAACCTGCTGGGCGTAGAGAGTACCGATTTTGTGAAGGCATTTACCTTCATCATCCAGTTTGGTGCCATCCTCTCGGTGCTGGTGCTCTATTGGAAGCGCTTCTTCCAACTCAACCGTACGCCTATGCCCGAAGCGACGCCCGCTGTGAAGCGTTTCTTGCATAAGTATGACTTCTATTGGAAACTCTTCATCGCCTTTATCCCCGCAGCGGTGCTGGGACTACTCTTCAGCGATGCTATCGATGCCATGCTGGAGCGAGTGGAGGTGGTGGCTGTGATGCTCATCATCGGTGGTGTGTTCATGATTTTCTGTGACCGCATATTCAACAAGGGCAGCGAGAAGACGGAGATGACGGAGAAGCGTGCTTTCCTGATAGGTCTCTTCCAATGTATCTCCATGATACCGGGCGTGTCGCGTTCGATGGCTACCATCGTGGGCGGTATGTCGCAACGCCTCACACGAAAGGCTGCAGCCGAGTTCTCATTCTTCCTGGCTGTGCCCACCATGCTTGCCGCCACCGTGTACAAGGTGTACGACTTGGTGAAGGAGGGTGGCATACAGATCATCACCGACAACTTGACAACCCTACTGATCGGTAATGCGGTGGCATTCATCGTAGCCCTGCTGGCCATCAAGTTCTTTATCGGCTTTGTCACTAAATATGGTTTCAGAGCCTTTGGCTGGTATCGCATCGTCGTAGGTGCCCTCATCTTGGGATTGCTTTTTTCCGGACATAACTTAACGATTGCCTAATGGACTTCAAAGCAGGAGAGATCATCTGTATCAACAAACCCTATACGTGGAGTTCATTTGCTGTAGTCAACAAGGTGCGCTACCTGTTGTGCCGCAAGATAGGAGTCAAGAAACTCAAGGTGGGCCATACCGGAACACTGGACCCTCTGGCCACAGGCGTGATGATACTGTGCACGGGAAAGGCTACCAAACGCATCGAGGAGTTCCAATACCAGACGAAGGAGTATGTGGCGCACATCCGTTTGGGGGCTACAACACCATCGTATGACTTGGAGAAACCTATCGACGCTACCTACCCCACAGAACATATCACCCGTGAACTGGTGGAGGAGACACTCAAGGGATTCATCGGTACCATAGAACAGGTGCCCCCCTCATTCTCGGCCTGCATGGTCGATGGTAAGCGTGCCTATGAGTTGGCACGCAAAGGTGAGGAGGTGGAACTGAAGGCCAAGACACTCGTGATTGACGAGATAGAACTGGTGGAATGTAACCTCCCCGACATCGTGATACGTGTGGTATGCAGTAAAGGTACCTATATACGTGCCTTGGCACGCGACATCGGCGAAGCACTGCAGAGCGGCGCCCACCTTACAGGGTTGGAGCGCACTCGTGTGGGAGAGACTACCCTTGCCGACTGCATGAGCATTGAGGAGTTTACCGAATGGCTGGAAAAGGTGGAGATAACAGATAACGCCGATAATTAAAAAGAACAGAAACAATAATAACAATAATATGAAACTGTCACAATTCAAATTCAAACTTCCCGAGGAGCGCATCGCTATGGAACCCACTTTCCATCGCGACGATTCGAAATTGATGGTACTGCACAAGAAAACCGGTGAAATAGAGCATCGCCTGTTTAAGGAGGTACTGAACTATTTCGACGAGGGTGACACCTTCCTTTTCAATGACACTAAGGTGTTCCCTGCACGCCTCTACGGTAACAAGGAGAAAACGGGTGCTCGCATCGAAGTGTTCTTGCTGCGTGAACTCAACGAGGAGTTCCGTTTGTGGGATGTGCTCGTTGACCCTGCCCGTAAGATTCGTATCGGTAACAAACTTTACTTCGGCGAGGACAATGCCATGGTAGCCGAGGTCATCGACAACACTACATCGCGTGGCCGCACATTGCGATTCCTCTATGATGGTTCGCACGAGGAATTCAAAGAGGCATTGTATAAACTCGGTGTGGCTCCGCTGCCCGATTATATTGACCGCGAGGCTACAGAGGAAGACCTGACCCGCTTCCAGACCATATACGCAAAGCACGAAGGCGCAGTGACGGCACCCGCCGCAGGCTTGCACTTTAGCCGCGAACTGATGAAGCGTATGGAAATCAAGGGTATAGAATCGGCTTTTGTGACGCTTCACATTGGACAAGGTAATTTCCGCGATATTGATGTGGAAGACCTCACCAAGCACAGAACAGACTCGGAGCAGATATTTGTGGAGCGCGAGGCTACTGAGATCACGAACAACGCCAAGGCTAAAGGACATAAGGTATGTGCAGTAGGTACTTCTGTAATGCGCGTGCTGGAAACGGCTGTTGGCGCTGACGGACAACTCAAGGAGTATGAGGGTTGGACCAACAAGTTCATCTTCCCCCCTTATGACTTCCGCTTTGCTGATGCTCTTATCACCAACTTCCATATGCCCTATTCTACCATGCTCATGCTTACAGCCGCTTACGGTGATTACGACTTCGTGATGAAAGCCTATGATGAGGCATTGGAGAAGGACTATCGATTCGGCGCATATGGTGACGCTATGCTGATTATCGACTGATAACATATAAGAAAGAGAAATCCATGACAGCATACCTTGGACTAGGCACTAACCTGGGTGATGACAAGGCCGCTAATTTGCGTAAGGCTGTCGATATGCTGCATGAGCAGGCAGGCCGTGTGCTTGCCTGCTCCTCATTTATGGAGAGTGAACCGTGGGGATTCCAATCGGCTAACACCTTCCTTAATGCTGTTGTAGCCATCGATACTGAGCATACCCCACACGAACTGCTCAAAGTGACCCAAGAGATAGAGCGCACCATGGGGCGCACACACAAAACTACGGATGGGAATTACGCTGATAGGATTATCGATATAGATATATTGCTCTACGGAGATGTTGTCATGCATACTCCGGAACTAACTATCCCACACCCACTCATGATGCAGCGTGAGTTCGTATGGCGTCCATTACAAGAAATAGCACCCCACCTCGACCTTAATATAAATATAGAAGGATAGCATAATCTGTATTGAAGAGAGGGAGGCGATAAACGCAAAAAAGAGGAACTTCGCAGCCCCTCTTTTCCATTTTAACCTAAACCTTAACTATGAAAAAATCTAATGTTTCTGCAAATGTCAGTCTTTTTTTCTGAATAGCAAAGAAAATTCGAGAATATTTTCTAAAATGGCACCCTTTCTCTCTTTTTTAACTTATTGGATGATAGTAAAAAGAGTTTTTTGGCAATTTATTCGTAAAATAGCCGTAACTTCGCGGCGAAAATAAGAGAAGATAATTATGCAAAAAGATATGGAATCTACCAAGCGTCTCTACATCGAGACTTACGGCTGTCAGATGAATGTGGCCGACAGTGAAGTGATCGCTTCGGTTATGAAGATGGCAGGCTATGATCCCTGCGAAAATCTTGATGAGGCCGATGCTGTATTGCTCAACACCTGCTCCATACGAGACAATGCCGAGCAGAAGATATTTCATCGCCTTGATGCGCTGAACGCGTTGCGTAAGAAGGGCCGCAAACTCATCATCGGTGTGGTAGGCTGTATGGCCGAACGTGTGAAAGAAAACCTTATCGAAAACTATGGTGTAGACCTCGTGGCAGGACCTGATGCATACCTCTCATTGCCCGACCTCATAGCGCAAGTAGAAGCAGGTGAAAAGGCTATGAATGTGGAACTTTCGACTACAGAGACGTACCGTGAGGTGATCCCGTCACGTATCTGTGGCAACCATATCTCGGGCTTCGTGTCTATCATGCGTGGCTGCAACAACTTTTGCCACTACTGTATCGTGCCCTATACCCGTGGCCGTGAGCGTAGTCGTGATGTGGAGAGCATTCTCAATGAGGTAAACGACTTGGCACAGAAAGGCTACAAGGAGGTTACGCTCCTGGGACAGAATGTGAACTCATACCGCTTTGAACGAGAGGGTGAGGTCATCACATTCCCCATGCTGTTGCGCATGGTGGCTGCTGCTGCACCGCAAATGCGCGTGCGCTTCACCACCTCGCACCCCAAAGATATGAGCGACGAGACGCTGCAGGCCATTGCTGAGGTACCCAATATCTGTAAACATATTCATTTGCCTGTGCAGAGCGGCAGCACACGTGTGCTCAAACTGATGAACCGAAAATATACTCGTGAGTGGTACCTCGAGCGCGTAGAAGCCATTCGACGCATCATCCCCGACTGCGGGTTGAGTACCGATATATTCTCAGGATTCCACTCTGAGACGGAGGAGGACCATCAGGAGTCGCTTTCCCTGATGCGATTGTGTGGGTACGATTCGGCCTTCATGTTCAAGTATAGCGAACGTCCCGGCACCTATGCCAGCCGCCACCTGCCCGATGATATCTCTGAAGAGGTGAAGATACGTCGTTTGAATGAGATTATCGCCGTGCAGAACGAACTCTCTGCTGAGAGCAATCGCCGCTGTATCGGTAAGACCTATGAGGTATTGGCCGAAGGCTACTCAAAGCGTTCGCGCGAACAACTTTGTGGCCGTACCGAGCAGAACAAGACCGTAGTATTCGACAAGCAGAATTATCGCATTGGCGACTTTGTGATGGTGGAAATTCTGGATGCCAGTTCGGCTACACTTATAGGACGTCCTGTAGAGTAGTATTTCTTCGTGATATCCCCTATGAATAGAAAAGACTTTGAAATAATGGCGCCTGTAGGCTCACGCGAGTCGCTGGCTGCAGCTATAAACGCTGGTGCCGACAGCATCTACTTCGGCATTGAGAATCTTAACATGCGTGCCCGCTCGGCCAATACGTTCAGCATCGATGACCTGCGCGAGATTGCTGCCACATGTGATGAGCATGGGGTGAAAAGTTACCTCACGGTAAACACGATCATCTACGATGAGGATATTACACTGATGCGTACCATCATTGATGCAGCACACACGGCGGGCATATCGGCTGTCATTGCAGCCGACGTGGCTGTAATGGATTACTGCAATCGCATAGGCCAGGAGGTGCACCTTTCGACCCAACTGAATATCAGTAATGCTGAGGCGCTGAAATTTTATGCTCGCTTTGCTGATGTCGTGGTGTTGGCTCGTGAACTCAACCTTAAACAAGTGGCAGCAATTTATAAGACCATACAGGATGAGCAGATACGTGGACCCAAGGGCGAACTTATCCGTATCGAGATGTTCTGCCATGGAGCATTGTGTATGGCCGTATCGGGTAAGTGCTACTTGAGTTTGCATGAAATGGGAGCTTCGGCCAACCGTGGTGCCTGTATGCAAATCTGCCGAAGAGGATACTCATCGTATCTCCTCAGTGAAACCGATGGTGACATCGAATTGGAGGTAGACAACAAGTATGTGATGTCGCCCAAGGATCTCAAGACCATCCGTTTCATGGACGAGATGATGGATGCAGGAGTACGTGTGTTCAAAATTGAAGGTCGTGCCCGCGGTCCCGAATATGTGAAGACTGTCGTGGAATGCTATAGCGAGGCCATCAACAGTTACCTTGAAGGCACGCTCACCGAAGAGAAGAAGGACGAGTGGGATGAACGCTTGCGCACTGTCTTCAACCGCGGTTTCTGGAATGGGTACTACTTGGGGCAACGCCTGGGAGAGTGGACCCGTAACTACGGCTCTGCAGCCACCGAACGTAAGGTATATGCCGGCAAGGGTATCCGTTACTTCTCCAATATCGGTGTGGCAGAGTTCCTCATCGAGGCTACTGAACTGCATGTGGGTGATAAACTCCTCATCACGGGACACACGACAGGAGCCATGTATCTGACACTTGATGAGGCGCGTGTAGACCTCAAGCCTGTAGATACCGTAAAGAAAGGTGCACACGTGTCATTCAAGGTGCCCGACCGTATACGCCCTAATGACAAATTATATCTGGTGCGCCCAACAGGGATAGTGGAGGAGTAAAGAACGTTATAAGATATTGTTGATGCTATGAAAAGGACATTACTGGTTTTGTTGTCTATGGCTTTTGCTTATATGGCAAAGTCACAGCAGCCTTTTACCGAGACATTGGATCATATAGAACCTGTCGCAGAGGAGTGGCAATCGTGCAAGAATATACGTGCCGCATGGGGCAACAACGATGTACGCTATGCCTGGCATGCAATGCCCGACACGAAGAGTCTGAAACAGAAAGAGGCCTTGACAGCATGGCGCGGCGAACGCGTGAGCACACAAGCACTCATCTATGGTGGTGTAGCCACTGACAGCCTCGCTCCGCTCACACTGCAGTTGTCGACCTTCAAGAATGGGCGTCATAGCCTACCTGCCGATGCGGTAAAAGCCTCTTTTGTGCGCTATGTGATGACCGATGCGTGGGCTACTCCTGATGGACGTGGTGCAGGCTGTGGCCATCGTCCCGACCATACCATCTACGACTCGGCCATGGTAGCCGACATGATAGACCCTCATGCCGAGGCATTGTCCCTGGAGGCTATGAGCACACGATCGGTATGGGTGAATTGTCAAGTGCCCACCGATGCTGCCGTTGGCACATATAGCGGATACCTCAGCGTCAAGACAGGTAAGCGCACCATAGCCAAACTGCCGCTGAACATCAAGGTTGTCGACCACACACTGCCTGCACCTAAAGAGTGGGCCTTCCACCTCGACCTATGGCAGAACCCCTACGCAGAAGCCCGTTACTACGGCACACCACTCTGGAGTGACGCCCACCTAGAGGCTATGCGCCCCTCAATGGAGATGCTTGCCGCTGCAGGACAAAAGGTCATCACAGCCAGCATCATGCACAAGCCGTGGAATGGACAGACTGAAGACCACTTTGACTCTATGGTGACATGGGTGAAGAAGATTGATGGGACATGGGACTTCAGTTTTGCCGTATTCGACCGATGGGTAGAGTTCATGATGAGTTGTGGTATTGACAGTCAAATCAACTGCTACACCATGATTCCCTGGGCACTCACCTTTGCCTACTATGACGAAGCCACCAATCGTATGCAGTCGGTACGTACAGCACCAGGTGAAGCAGCCTACGAAGAGATGTGGGTGGCTATGCTGAAAGCATTCTCACAGCACTTGAGAGAGAAGGGATGGTTTGCCATCACCGCCATTGCCATGGACGAGCGTCCCATGAGAGCAATGCAACAAGCCATGGAGGTCATCCGCAAAGCAGATCCCGAGTTCAAGGTGTCACTTGCAGGAAACTACCATCCAGAGATTGAGGCAGGCCTCTACGACTATTGCATCGCATTGGAACAGGGTGAACTATTGCCTAAGGAGGTGCTGGAGCGCCGTAAGGCTGAGGGCAAGAAAACTACTGTATATACCTGTTGCTCTACTCATAAGCCCAACACCTTTACCTTCTCTACCCCATGCGAGGCATCATGGTATGGTTTCTACGTAGCACACTCGGGCTACGATGGCTATCTGCGTTGGGCCTACAACAGTTGGACCAAGGAACCGCTTCACGAGACCCGTTTCCGCTCATGGCCCGCAGGTGACACCTATATGGTATATCCTCACGGACGCAGTTCGGTACGTCTTGAAAAACTTGTGGAAGGCATACAGGCATATGAGAAGATACGTGTACTGCGCGAAGAACTCACGGGTGATACTGCTAAGTTGGCCGAATTGGATACTTTGATAAATCAATTTAATCTAAACAGCCAATATACAGAAGATTATTCAGACTTGATGCGTAAAGGGCAGAGAGTATTGAACCATTTTTGAGAGTGCCTTTATTCGAGCTTTTGCGAGAGTTTAACATCCCAATTGCATGAAAACATCTCTAGAGGCCAGTTTTCTGCTCCTAAAATCCATAAAATAACAAAATTTATAATTGTTTACTTGATATGTTTCAAGAAAATATATTAATTTTGCACACCAAACCCAAATATTAATTAACAATGAAAAGAAAACATTTATCGCTTTTTGCAGCATCAGTGTTATTGCTGTGCTCATGTAACAACAAACTCGGTGAATTGTCTCCGAATCATTTTGTTGTTAATCCTCAAGTTCTTGAGGCCACCAATGGCGAAGTTCCGGTAACAGTAACAGGAACTTTCCCTGAGAAGTTCTTCCCCAAGAAGGCTGTTATTACCGTTACTCCTGTTTTGAAGTGGGAAGGCGGTTCTGTAAATGGTGACTCATACACATTCATCGGTGAGAAAGTTGAAGGAAATAGTCAGGTTATTCCTAACAAGGCTGGTGGTAACGTTACATTGAAGAGCACATTCGACTATGTGCCTGAAATGGCAAAATCTGAGTTGTATCTTGAGTTTGACGCTAAGATCAAGAACAAGACTAAGGCTATGCCTGCTGTAAAGATTGCTGATGGTGTATTGGCAACAGCAGAACTTTATGCCAACACTACCACTTCTACAGCTCCTGCTAATGCAGAAGATGCATTCCAGCGCATCATCAAGCAAGCAAAGCAGGCTAACATCATGTTCCTTATCCAGCAGACAAATCTTCGTTCAAGCGAACTTAACTCTGCACAGATGAAGGAGCTTGTTGCTACTTTGAAGGATGTTAAGGAAGATACCAAGAACAAGGCTCTTGAGAATATTGAAGTTTCTGCTTATGCATCACCTGATGGTGAGCTCGACCTCAACACTCGTTTGGCTGAGCAGCGTCAGAAGAACGCTCAGAAGCATGTGAATAAGGTTCTTAAGAGAAATAAGGTTGAGACTACCGTAGATACAAAGTATACAGCTGAGGACTGGGAAGGTTTCCAGGAGTTGGTTGCTGCTTCAAACATTCCTGACAAGGATTTGATTCTCCGTGTTCTCTCAATGTACAATGATCCTGAAGTGAGAGAGCGTGAGATTAAGAATATCTCTACCGTATATGGCGAATTGGCTGAGGAGATTCTTCCCCAACTCCGTCGTTCACGTCTTACTTTGAACTACCAGCTCATTGGCCGTTCTGACGAGGAGATTCTTGAGGCTGTTAAGAACGATGCTGCTGTTCTTAGCGTAGAGGAGTTGCTTTATGCTGCAACACTCGTAAATAGCAGCAACGAGAAGGAGGCTATCTACAAGAAGACTGCGGAACTTTATGCTAACGACTATCGTGCATACAACAACTTGGCTGAACTCGCTATGAAGGCTAAGAATTATGAGGTTGCTAAGAACTACTTGGCTAAGGCTGCTAAGTTGGATGCATCTGCTGCAGAAGTTAACACCAACCTCGGTATGTTGGCTTTGATTGATGGTAATGTTGCTGAGGCTGAGAACTTCCTTGTTAAGGGTACTGATGCAAAGGCTAACGCTGCTGCTTTGGGTAACCTCTATATCGCACAGGGTCAGTATGAGCGTGCTGTAAGCGCATTCGGTGAGACCAAGAGTAATGCTGCTGCACTTGCACAGATTATGACTGGCAATTACACCGCTGCAAAGAGCATTCTTGCTGCTGTTGAGACTCCCGATGCTTACACATACTACCTCAATGCTATTGTAGGTGCACGCACTAACAATGCTGCTGCAGTAGAGGAGAACTTGGCTAAGGCTGTTAAGCTTGATGCAAGTATCCGCGAGAAGGCTAAGAACGATATGGAGTTTACAAAGTTTGCATCTGCACTTTCTAACCTCTAATCGAAAAGATACATAGGTCTTAAAAGAGCGGAATCGCATA
This sequence comes from Bacteroidaceae bacterium, assembly GCA_045654445.1. GTDB lineage: Bacteria > Bacteroidota > Bacteroidia > Bacteroidales > Bacteroidaceae > UBA1189. The sequence goes on from JAZONI010000121.1 coordinate 15,389, forward strand.
TTCCGCTCTTTTACTTTTTTCATATGAAAGATTTCAGTTTTGAACTTCTCATGAAGGTGCGCGACTATGAGTGCGACCTGCAGGGTATTGTTAATAATGCCAATTATCAACATTATTTGGAGCATACACGCCACGAATACCTTCTTTCCATTGGCCTTAGTTTTGCTGAGATGAGTGCAGCGGGCTATGATTTTGTCGTGTCAAAGGTTACGCTCAACTACAAGTCACCACTTCGTAGCCGCGATGAGTTCCGCTCACAACTTTATGTGACGCGTGAGGGTATCAAATGTGTTTTCCATCAGGAGATTGTGCGTGTGTCTGACAATAAAGTATGTCTTAAAGGTACGGTGGAGAGTGTGTGTATACACGATGGAAAACTCGTTCGCAGCACCCCCTACGATAGCATCCTTGAGAGCCATCTAGTAAACAGATAATCTTCGTCTCTATGGATAGGAAGGAACTATTGAGTCTTATAGCCTTGCAGCACATTCCTGGCGTAGGTAGTATAACTGCCAAGCGTCTAGTTGAGATAGCTGGAAATGCTACAGCTCTTTTTGAGCATCGCACAGCACTGCCTTCAATGATTCCCAATATCCAACCCTCTTTGGTGAAGGCACTTGACTGTCCTTCGGCTCATAGCCGTGCCGAGAGAGAGCTTGAATTTATTGAGAAACACCATATTACTTGTGTGGGGTATCACGATGAGGCTTATCCATCGAGATTACGTGAATGTGACGATGCTCCTGTATTACTCTTCTATCGCGGCAATACTTCCCTAAACCCTAAACGTGTAGTCAGTATTGTAGGTACTCGTAAATGTACCGATTATGGGCGTGATATTTGCGACCGTTTTATTTGTGACCTTGCTGCTCAATGCCCCGATGTTCTTATCGTGAGTGGACTGGCCTATGGTATTGATATATCGGCCCATCGTTCAGCATTGAAATATGGACTCCCTACAATAGGTGTGTTGGCTCATGGTCTCGATCGTATATATCCTTCTGTACATCGTAATACCGCTGCACAGATGATACAGTGTGGTGGTCTACTCACTGAGTATACAAGTTTCACCGAGCCGGAGCGTCAAAACTTCCTTCAGCGCAACCGTATCGTTGCTGGTATGGCCGATGCTACCATTATCGTAGAGTCAGCAGCCAAAGGAGGTGCTCTTGTTACCGCTAATATTGCCAATAGTTACGGGCGTGAATGCTATGCCTTCCCAGGGCATGTCACTGCTGCTGCTTCAGCAGGTTGCCATCGTCTTATACGTTATAATCAAGCAGGACTCATCACATCGGCAGACGACTTCATAGAGGCTATGATGTGGGATGCAACACGGAATAATAAGCCTGAGGCTGTGCAAGGGAGTCTGTTTGCCGACCTTACGGATGATGAGAGCCACATCGTTCACTTGCTCGAGGAGTCTCCCGAAGGCCTGCATATCAATACTCTTGCTGCTGGCACCTCAATCCCGGTAAATCGTCTCAGTGCCCTCCTGTTTGAGTTGGAGCTGCGTGGTATTGTGCGCCCACTTGCTGGCAGTAGTTACCGCATGGTGCATAGATAAATACTTTATACTTATAGCACACTTATTTAATTTTATATATTCATTTTTTTTGTATCTTCGTGCGCAATATAAAACCTATAAATAGAATATGGAGATATTACAACAGCTTATAAACACGGTAAACGATGTGTTATGGACCTACATCCTTATAGCCATGCTCATAGGATGTGCAGTATATTTCACCTGGCGTACACGCGGCGTGCAGTTCCGCAACTTGCGCGAGATGCTACGCCTGCTCACCGAAAGTGCACCCAAGAGCAGTGATGGCAAGCGTCAGGTATCTTCATTCCAGGCCTTTGCCGTATCTATAGCCAGCCGTGTGGGTACAGGTAACCTTGCCGGTGTCGCTACTGCCATTGCCGTGGGTGGTGCCGGTGCCGTGTTCTGGATGTGGGTGATCGCTTTGCTAGGCTCGGTCAATGCCTTTGTTGAGTCTACCTTGGCACAGCTCTATAAGCGCAAAGATAATGATTCGTTCATCGGTGGTCCTGCCTACTATATGCAGTATGGTTTGGGCAAGCGCTGGATGGGCGTACTCTTTGCCGTGCTCATCGCCATTACCTTCGGCTTTGCCTTCAACTCGGTACAGAGCAATACCATCTGTGCTGCGTGGGAGCATGCCTTCGGCTTTGACCATACGACGATGGGTATCATACTCACAGTGGTGACACTCGTTGTCATCTTTGGTGGTATACATCGCATAGCCGCGGTGAGCAGTTGGCTTGTGCCTATCATGGCAGTAGGATACATCATCCTCGCCTTGGGTGTGGTCATCTACAATATTACCGAGATTCCTGCCGTGCTAGGCCATATCTTCCGCAGTGCTTTCGGTTGGGAGCAAGCCATAGGTGGCGGTATGGGAGCTGCCGTGATGCAGGGTATCAAGCGCGGACTCTTCAGCAACGAAGCCGGTATGGGTTCGGCTCCCAATGTGGCGGCTACGGCTACCGTGTCGCACCCCGTGAAGCAGGGATTCATCCAAGCACTCGGTGTGTTTACCGATACCTTGGTGATCTGCACTTGCACCGCTTTTATCATCTTGGTGAGCAATCCCTCGCCTGATGCATCGCTCAATGGTATACAACTCACTCAAGCAGCCTTTACCGAGCAGATAGGTAGTCTAGGTTCAGTGTTTGTTGCTATTGCCATCTTGCTGTTTGCTTTCAGCAGTATCATAGGTAACTACTACTATGGCGAGTCAAACATTCGCTTCATCAGTCGACGCCCCATATTCCTATGGGTTTACCGTGTGCTCGTAGGTGCTATGGTGATGTGCGGTGCTATGATGAGCCTCGACCTTGCCTGGAGCTTTGCTGATGTCACTATGGGCTTGATGACTATATGCAATTTGATTGCCATCGTGCTCCTCTCGCGTCAGGTGCTTTGGCTCTTGCGCGATTATACCACCAAGAAGCGCAAGGGTATCAGCAGCCCTACCTTCCGTAAGGAGGAGATGCCCGAAGATATGCGTCACAGGGTGAAGTGCTGGGAATAAGATTAACAATAACAATAGAAAACATACTCTCCATGAAAATCCTTATCATCGAAGACGACCTTTCATTGCAGGAGATACTATGCCGGACGTTAGAGCAGGAGCGCTACATCGTAGAGGTAGCCCCCGACTATCGCACAGGACTCCTCAAGCTGTCGGACTATACGTATGACTGC
>JAZONI010000122.1:0-36293 GCA_045654445.1 Bacteroidaceae bacterium
AAAAGTCTGGGTAGCCCCAACCGTTCCATTGTTGTTGTAGATAAAATAGCCATTTGCATTCTTGAGCACATAATAATAGTTCTGTGCCCTCGCCCCCAAAACAAAGGTGACGAGCAGGATGACCAACATGCCGAGGCGGCGGAAGAAGGTGCGGGGAGCATCGGCAGTTGCAACAGCAGGCATCGCAGATGCATTGATAATGAATGTAGTAGTAGTCATATCCATACGAACAAATCGAATCTTTCACGCGCGCATTCATGCACACGCTTGCGTATAATGTGGCAAAATTAGCGAAAAGGCGTTAATGCGCCAAAAATCTCAAAGGTTTTGTTTGAAAAAGACTCTCCTATGATATGTTTATCCGACAATCGGCCGAGGCATCGGTAGTTTGACGTAATTCACTGAATATATTACAGATAACGACCGACACCCTGGCTGCGGGGTGTCGGTGGGGTGTCGACAACCGATACACATAGCAAAATGTAAGCCATTCTCAATAATCAGTAGCAAATCGTCATTTTTCAGAACAGAAGAAAAGGAGGCCGATGAAATGGGCGATTTTACTCGTTTTTCAGGTTACAAAAGTTCATAAATCGGTTGGCAGTGGCATGATCTGAGAGCTTCCGTCTTCGTGTTCGTATAGCGTTGCGCTACATCAGGCCGTGCAACATAAAAATTGGGCAGTCAGGGAAAACGCATTATAGAATATCGCTAATATTCCTACACGAATGATTGAATTTTATAGTTCATTTTCTCGCAAATATTTGATTCTCACGCAGACTCCGCAGACTTACGCAGAATTTGCGAGTCGCTTCGCCCTCGCTGCCATCCGGACGGTACACGCGCCGACGCGGTATAAAAGCGTCGGTTGCGACGACGGAGCCTTTAGGGTCCCAAAGGAGTACTAAGCCAAAGGCGAAGTCAACGATGCGTGTTCTGCGTAAGTCTGCGGAGTCTGCGTGAGAATCAAATATTTGCGAGAAAATGGACTGTAAAATTCAATCATTCGTGTAGGAACATTAGCGATATTCTATAATGCGTTTTCCCTGAAACGAACGTTTGTTTCTATTTACAGCTGGGCAACGGCAACATTACCCTTGCCCAACAGCAAGGTTACCTTTGCCCAACAGCAACCTTGCTGTTGCACAGCGGTAAATAAAATTGCTTGTAATAAACAGCGACTGACAAGTAAAAGGAGGTGAGAAAAGCCTTGCTATAAAGCTATTCTCAGTATCTTTTCTTGCGGATTATGGCTGACACTGAAAATCGTACGAAGTGTCAGCCAGTACCAATCACATAAACAGTAGGTTACCCATCGTGGCGGATGGTGGCAGATAGAAAAGCTAAAACACATTTATATGTATAAACGGCTAAAATTTTAAGCAATAATATAGATGTTGTCCAAAACCTTAAATTCTCCTCCTAAAGTAGGAGGCCGACACGGTGTGATAGCGTCGGTAGCGACGGCTGCCGGTTTATCGGCATAAAGGAGTGCCGAAGGCCTTTCCCCTCGAAGAGGGGGAGGTGGTACTACTTTCTCGGATAATACCCCCTCCGCTGCGCTCGTCCCCCTACTTAGGGGGACAATCCTGAGACTTGGACAACAGCTATATTATTACCAAATTTTAATGCATTTGTGCCTTATTGGGTTGTTTGAGTGTAAGAATCCATAGAAATTTGGTTATCGGATGAGACGTTTATTTCTCCGCGCAAAGTACTGCGAAGACTTTGGTGGTTTCATACGTAGGTATGACCACTCAGGAAGTGACCATTCACCCCTATGTAAAGGTGTACATGCACTCTGACGATGAGGTATTGGAAGAGGTTGTAATCGCCGTACCTTATGGTAGCGTAAAGAAGGCAAACTTCTCTGGTTCTGCTGCTCAGGTTGATGGTGAGAAACTGCAGAAGATGCAGGTTGCAAACATCACCAACGCACTTCAGGGTGCTGTAGCTGGTGTACAGACAACCTCTGCTTCAGGTCGTCCTGGTGCAACATCAGCAATCATGGTACGCGGTATCGGTTCTGTTAACACAGATTACGCTGAGCCCCTTATCGTAGTTGACGGTGTAGCTTTCGAAGGTTCGTTGAACTCTATCCCCACTCAGGATATCGAGTCAATGACCATCTTGAAGGATGCCGCTGCTAACTCAATGTATGGTGCTCGTGGTGCTAACGGTGTAGTAATGATTACAACCAAGAGTGGTGGTAACCGTCGTCCCCGCGTGAACTTCGAGGCTCGCTATGGTATCAACGAACGTGGTGTAAGCGCTTACGACCTCGTAACTGCTCCCGGTGAGTACTACGAGATGATTCACGAGGCTGCTACCAACAACTTGGCTGCTTCTATGGGTTACCTCGCAGCTTCTCAGTATGTAACCAACAACTTCGAGTATTACACACGTTACAATGTGTACAGAGGTGTAGGTTTCAACGAGATTATCGATCCTGTTACAGGTAAGTTGACCGCTGCTGCTCAGGGTGCTTCATTGTTGTGGAATCAGAATTGGCTCGATGGTATCACCAAGGGTTCTCACCAAGAGTACAATGTAAACGTATCAGGTGGTAACGACCGTACTTCTGCATACCTCTCTGCTGGCTACCTTGGCGATGAGGGTATCGTTCCCGGTTCAGGTTTCAGCCGTGTATCTTTGCGTACAAAGGTTGACCAGAAGATTACCGACCGCATCAAGACTGGTTTGAGCTTGGCTTACTCACGCACCGATACTGAGGTGTTCGGCGACGAGTCAAACAACTACTCAAACATCTTCTTGTCTTCACAGTCAATCTCTCCCCTTTGTCCTATCTATTTGTACGATGCTGAGGGTAACCCCGTAATGAATGAGAGCACTGGTAAGCAGATGTACGACTATGGTACCGAGCACAGCCGTATCTACTCATCTCAGGCTAACCCCTTTGCTAATGCACAGGATTGTATCAACGAGGATGTTCTTGACAACGTAAATGCTCGTGCATACTTCAACTGGGAAATCATCGATGATTTGACCTTCTCTGCCAATGTTGCTTACGACGTATTCAATGACAACAGCATTGAGTTCATGACTCCCGTTGCCGGTGACGCTGCTTCAGTAAATGGCCGTGGTACAAAGGTTTCTCTCCGTAAGGATGCTATGAACGTGAACCAGTTGTTGACCTATGCTCCTTCGTTCGGTAAGAACAACATCAACATTCTGTTGGGTCACGAGACCAATGAGATGAACTACTCATACTTCACTGGCCAGATGACAGGTTATGTAGATGCTACCAACCCCGAGTTCGCTAATGCCGTTGTTTACAATGGTATGACCTCATATAAGTATGCTCGTATCCGTGAGGGTTACTTCGGTAAGGCCGACTATAACTTCGACGACCGTTACTACGTAACTGGTAGCTATCGTCGCGATGGTTCTTCAGTGTTCCATCCCGATAATCGTTGGGGCGCTTTCTGGGCAGTTGGTGGTAGCTGGCGTCTCTCTAAGGAGAGCTTCATGCAGGGCGCTTCTTCATGGTTGGACGATGCTAAGGTGAAGGCATCTTATGGTATTCAGGGTAATGACAATATCGGTCTTTACAATGCATACTCAGACCTCTACACCATCGAGCGTGTTGACGGTGAGGCTGCATTGACTAAGACACAGCGTGGTAACAAGGATCTCACATGGGAGAAGTCAAGAAACTTCAACGCTGGTATCGAGGGTCGTTTGTGGAACCGCGTTAATTTCGACGTTAACTACTTCATGAAGGAGACTACCGACATGTTGTACTACAGCCCGCTGCCCTCTTCACAGGGTTCACCCTCAGGTATCTACAAGAACGAGATGGACATGAAGAACGTAGGTTTCGACTTCGAGTTGTCAGCTGACCTCGTTCGTACCGACGATGTGTTGGTAACTCTCGGTGTAAACGGTATGCACTACAAGAACATGTTGACCAAGCTTCCCGCAAGCAAGAGCACTGCAGACTTCCCCAATGGTTACCAGGCAGGTAGCTACTGGCGTGAGCTCGGCGGTTCACTCTTCCAGTGGAACTTGTTCGAGTATGTAGGTGTAGATGCTCAGACTGGTCTTCCCCAGTACAACGACTATACTACCTTGTACGACGAAGAGGGTAATGAGATTGGTGAAAAGGTAGAAATCGTTAACACTACCGATGGTTTGAACGAGCAAGACTACCGTCACAATGGCAGAACCTCTATCCCCGACTTTACTGGTGGTGTATCACTCTCTGCTAGTGCTTACGGCTTCGACTTCGCTGTTCAGACTGCCTTCCAGCTCGGTGGTTATGTATACGATTCATTCTATGCAAACTTGATGAACTCAGGTTCTATCACACAGGGCTTCCACAAGGATATGCTCAACCGTTGGAGCACTCCCGGTCAGGTAACTAACGTTCCCCGCCTCTGCTTGGATGGTTCTACAGGTATCTATTCTTCAAGCTCTTCTGACCGTTGGTTGACCTCTGCTTCTTACTTCGCATTGAGAAACGTATCATTCGGTTACACTTTGCCCAAGAACTTGACCAAGAAGGCTAACATTGAGAACTGCCGCGTATACGTAACAGGTGACAACCTCTGGTTGAAGTCTGCACGTAAGGGTCTTGACCCCCGTCAGGATGTAGGTGGTGGTACCGGTTATGGCTACTCAGCTATGAGAACCTATTCATTGGGTATTAGCCTTACACTTTAATCATTCATGTCAAATTATCATTTAAGAAACTACAATTATGAAACTAAATAAATTTTTAGGTCTTGGCGTAATTGGTTTGGCTATGGCTACGGTAACATCATGTAGCGATGATTATCTGGATGCCGTAAATCACCGTACGCTCGACACTGAGACTGCTGCCGAAATCATGGAGCAGGACCCCTCGTTCATCGACAGCTATGTGAGCGGTATTTGGTCATGGATGGTAACATTCGGTACCACCTCTACCTCACACGATGACTACGCTATGATGTCAATCCTCCATTCAACCGATATGGCAGCCGAGGATATGACTATGTTCAGCTCAAGCTGGCACAACTATGACTATGAGATGACCAACCGTAACTACAACTATCGTCGTGTTAACGTGAACTGGACCACTCTCTACACCATGGTGAACAAAGCTAACGAGATTATCTCATTCTTCGAGCAGGAGCCTGAGGGTGAGACCTTGCGTGGTGCACTCGGTAATGCATATGCTGTACGTGCCTACTCAAACCTCTACTTGATCCAGCTCTTCCAGCAGCCTACAGTGGCTGACGCCAGCACTGGTGAGTTGTCAATCAACCGCGACCTTCCTGGTATTCCTCTCGTAGTAACTACTACTGAGGGTTATACAGCTGAGGAAATTGATTCTCTCTCTGACCGTAACACCGTAGGTGAGGTATTTGATGCTATCGAGGCCGACATCCTCAAGGCTATCGACCTCTTGGAGGGTTACAACCGTCCCAACAAGAACGTCATCAACCAGGCTGTTGCTCAGGGTATCGCTGCTCGTTTCTACTTGCTCAACCGTCAGTGGGACAAGGCTGCTGAGATGGCTAAGGCTGCTCGTAAGGACTTCCCCGTGATGAGCGGTACTGCAGAGTCTAACGGTATCCGTGACGGATTCATGGATGTTACCAACGGTGAGTGGATGTGGGGCTTCGATCATAGCGCCGAGACTCAGACCACTTATGCTTCATTCTTCTCACACATCTCTAACCTCTCACCCGGTTACTCTGGTATCGAGTACACTGGCCGTGGTATCGATGCTCGCCTCTTCTCTCAGATGAGCGACACTGACTATCGTAAGATGTATTGGTACAACGATGCTGAGGGTAAGACACAGTCTACTGCTGTGGCTTCTGCTGAGGCTACCGCATGGAAGAAGCCCTATGCTATGTTGAAGTATGGTTGGGATGGTAACTGGACTATGGACTACCTCTGGATGCGTGGTGCTGAGATGGTACTCATCGAGGCTGAGGCTTTGGCTCACCAGGGTATGGGCTCAGAAGCTGCTGTAGTGCTCAAGGAGCTTATGTCACAGCGCGATCCCAGCTGGAATATGTCTTCTGTAGATGTTGAGAGCATCCTGCTCCAGCGTCGTCTCGAGCTCATCGGTGAAGGTTTCGCTTACTTCGACTTGAAGCGTAACCACAGAGGTATCGACCGTAGCTACGAGGGTAACAACCACTTGGCAGGTTACGCTATCACCGTAAGCGCTGATGATCCCGTATGGACATACCAGATTCCTCAGAAGGAGATTCAGGAGAATATCTACATCAGCGATGCTGATCAGAATCCCTAATTAAACCATTAAAAAAGAACATAATATGAAAAAGTTAAATATTAAAGTATTATCGCTCTTCGTAGCTGCAGTTGGCATGTTTGCCAGCTGTAGCCAAGAGGAGATCACAAAGGCAGAGATTGATGCACAGAATGCAGTTGCTGCTACAGAGCTTCCTACCATTGCGGCTATTTCAGTTGATACTGTTGGCGCTTTTGATGCTGTTATCAATGTTACTATCAAGGGTAACTATGAACACATCTTGGAACTTAGCTTGGACTATGCATCTAGTGTTGATTTTGAGGATGTTAAGACTACAAGAGTTTCTACTCCTGAACTTTTGTCTCAAATTCCTGATGGCGTTGTCGTTGACAAGGAAGAGGGTTATACTTTCAAGGTAAATGTAGCAGGCTTGACTCAGAATTCAGATTATTATATTGCTGCAAACGCTTATGTACGTGGCAATGCCCCCATCGTTTGTGAGAATGTTCTTCAGATTACCACAATGAACGTATATGTACCCTTTGTTAATGGTGTATACTCTTGCGGTTTGTTTGGCGAATGGGAGCAGCCCATGGAGAAGTATATCTTGGAGGATAATGTTTATCGTTTGCCCGATTACATTGCTCCTGGTTATGACCTCTACTTCACATGGAATCCTGAGACAGGTGAGGTTGCTACAATCAACAAATCATGGGAGACTGGTTATATCCATCCTGACTATGGAATGATTATCTCAACATGTTCTGGTGCTGCATACGATGCTGAAACAAAGACACTCGCATTCGCTGTAGAGTACACTGTTTCTGCAGGTTCATTCGGAGCATTTGTTGATACATTCACTATCACTGAGTAATTCCTATACTCATAGATAAAGTATAAGAGGGTAGCTTAGGCTACCCTCTTGTTTTATATAGAAAAAATGTATTTGCTGCATTAATCCTCGATCATTCTAAGATGCGAACAAGTTATCCAAAGTGACGACATACTGTACTATATTGCTATATGTATTGGATTTCAGACCATAAGCCGAGTTCATTGTTAAATGTAGCTGCGATGCTTGTCATGAGCTTTGATAATTAAGTAAGGTGAGTTCGATATAATCCTGTTAAATTCTTTACATTCTTTCGTTGAAACTTGCTATGTTTTCGCTTATTCGTATCCTTATGACAGTCATGAAGATACTCTTGCTCGCTGGGAATAAATCAATACTTTGCTTAGGTAAGCAAGCTTTCCTAATCTATACATTGTTTTTTCGCTCGCTTATTCGTGTCTTTACGGTAAACCGTTTAGATACTCTTGCTCGCTGGGAATAAATCAATACTTTGCTTAGGTAAGCAAGCTTTCCTAATCTATGCATTGTTTATTCGCTCGCTTATTCGTATCTTTGTCAATTATTTGTGAAAAAGGATAAAAATATACAGATGAAAAGATTGTTATTAGCAGTGATGCTATGTGTGGGTATGCTCAGCGTATGGGCTGTGCCGGCAAAGCGCCTTTCGCTCACAGTAAAGCAACCCGATGGTACAGAATTGACCATTGTGCAGCATGGTGACGAACATTTCCATTATTTTACGACAGAGGATGGTGTTCTCTTGAAAAAGAGTGCGCAGGGTTTCTTTTATGCGCAATCTACCGTAGAGAACAGGTTGGTAGCTACGATGAATCTGGCTCACAATGCCGCAGAGCGTTCGGTGGAGGAACAGACGCTTGTGATGTCTCTTCCCCAATTGAGCGAGGTCATCAGTGACAGTAGGGCGCGTTCTATGAGCAGACGTAGCACTATGCAGCAGAAGACTGCCACTCCTGTCACAGGAGATGTGAAGGTACCGGTGATTCTAGTGCAATATAAAGACAAGAAGTTTGCTCCAAGCGACCCTGTTGCAGAGTATGTCGAATTGCTCAATAGCGAAGAACCATTTACCGACCGACGTGGATATGCCAGTGCTCGTAAGTATTTTATGGATCAGTCGGAGGGGAAGTTTATACCGACTTTTGATGTGTTGGGCCCTGTAACACTGAGCAAGAATATGGAATATTATGGCGGCAATGACAAGGAGGGCAACGACTTGCATCCGACCGAAATGATAGAGGAGGCATGCCGTCTGGTCAATTCCAGTGCTGATTTCAAGGAATATGATAACAATGGAGACGGATACGTTGATTTCGTGTATGTGATTTATGCGGGATACGGTGAGGCTTCTAATACCAATGAGTTGGAGAATACCATCTGGCCGCATGCATGGGCGTTGCCTGCACCACTGTCGGCCGATGGAGTGAAAGTCCAGCAATATGCCTGCAGCAATGAGCTCAATGGCTATCAGGGTAGCACTCTTGAGGGTATCGGTACGCTATGTCACGAGTTCTCTCATTGCTTGGGACTCCCCGACTTCTATGACATTGACTATAGTGGTGGATTCGGCTTGGGTTCGTGGAGCATAATGAACTCGGGTAACTATAACGATGACGGTTATACCCCTTGTGGATATACGGGTTATGAGAAGGATTATATCGGTTGGAAATCGCTGGTTGTGCTCGAAGAGCCTCAGGATGTGAAACTATATCCTGTGAGCGAGGGAGGAGATGCCTATAAGATTGTAAATGACGCTAACGAGAACGAATACTATGTGGTAGAGAACCATAAAAAGTCAAACTGGGACAAGGGCATACCAGCCGAAGGCATGTTGGTATTTCATGTCGACTATTTGAAATCGGCTTGGGAAAACAACGCCCCCAACGATGATCCCCACCACCAGCGTATGACAATCATCCCGGCCGACAACAAACTGAGCGATGCTACCTTGCGTGGCGATACCTATCCCGGAAGTACGGGTAATACGGCCTTGACAACGACAAGTACGCCGGCGGCAAAGGTATATAAGGGGGAGTTTATGTATAAGGATATCACCAACATTGCCATGAACGGCGATGTGGTGACCTTCTCGTTTATGAAGGGTGCATTGCCCGTACCGCAAATGCAAGAGTTGGCCAACATTACAGAAAGCGGATTTACCGCATCATGGAAAGAGGCTGCAGGCATCAACGAATATGAAATATATCTTGAGAAGCTGGAAAAGAGCCCATATATGCTGGAAGAGGATTTCAGTAAAATGAAAGTCGGCAGTGCTGATATCGGTTCTTCGTTGGGCAACTACACCATACAAGAAGGATGGCGCGGTGCCAATGTCTTCGGTCTTGATGGGGCCATACGATTGGGCACTACATCCCAGCTAGGTGGAATTATGAGTCCTACGTTCAAGTGCGATTCATTATGCTATACGATATTCGTCACGATGAGAAAGAGCTCGGCAGAGGATAAGGATGCCGGGGTGCTTATCTCGGTAGGTGATGATGCATGGGAATATCTGCATGGAGGTATAGGAACTATCGACAACGAAGATTGGGCCATCTATACGCTACTGCTCGATACCATTGGCGAAAATACTTATCTGTATATGGATACTCGTGATAACCCTAATACTCCAACGACTGAGGGACTCCGTGTGGATATTGATGATATATACATACTTCCGGGCGACTGGACAGGGGAAGATGAGGACACTACATCCGCAGCAGCTCCACGGCATGCAAAGCGAAACATCGAGGCATCACGCATAGCGCGGCCCATGAATCATGTTGCGACAAAGGTGGCGCAAATGCAGAAGTCGCAAAGCATTACAGGAGCATACATCGATTTTATCGATGAGCAGCGTTATTATGTGACCCCTGTGCATACGGCACGCACTTCAGAATTGAGCTATCGTTTCGAAGGTCTCGATGGAGGGCATTACCGTACTGCTGTGCGAAGCATGCAGGGCGATACTTACTCCCGCTACTCGCCCTTCCGCGAGGTGGAGATTGTTGACAGCATGCTTCCCCAAGCTGCCATGCCTGCTATCTATATACACAATGATAGCGTGTTTATTGAGGTCGCCGATTCGGCAGCTGTGCTGTACTACACGCTAGATGGCTCTATCCCTACGGCCTACTCGACACGTTATACGACCCCGTTTTTCCTCGACCGCAAGGCTTTGATAAATGCAGTAGCCCGCAAGGAGGGGCACCGTCGCTCCGATGTACAGGAGTTTGACAACTGGTTCGAGCTGGAGGGTGCCACCTATCGTATCGAGTCTACCGTAGCACCGAAGGCTCATTTGTCAGAAGCAATGGGAGGCAACGACGAGAAATCCTATGCAGGGCATTTCGTAGTGCCCGGTGAGGTGGTATACGACTCGGTGACCTATGTGGTGAGTGGTATCGATTCTAATGCTTTCCGCAATGCCGTATCGCTTCGCAGTGTTACTGTCGGTGGCGAGGCGCTGCATTCGGTGGGCGATGGCCTTTTCTTGGGCTGTAAGAACCTGAGTGCAGTGGTATGGGATGTTGATCTCCCCTTGGCGGCAAGTGCTTTTGACGCTTCGGGATACAACAACCTCTTGGTGTATTTGCCCGATACAATGGACTTTGAGCATCCTCTCATTGACGCCGGGCGTATGGCGTTGGTCTGTGATGGGGTAAGTGGGGCTTTGGTACTCAATGGCAATTATCCCTTCTATTGCCCCATAGAGTTTACGGCAGAGTCGGTGTCCTATCAACGCACCTTCTCGCAGTCTACGGGGGTGGGTATGGCTGCTGGTTGGGAGACTATAGCCTTGCCATTTGATGTACAGACTTATACGCACTCGACAAAGGGTGATATTGCTCCATTCGGTATAGAGGCCAAGCATAACTTCTGGTTGGCTGAGTTGGAAGGAGAGGCTTTTGCAAAGTCGACATCTCTTCGTGCCAATGTCCCTTATATCATTGCTATACCAAACAATACGCTATATGGTGATCACTCGATGAACGGAATAATTACCTTTGCAGCCAATAATGCGAAGATTGTGTCCACAGATGAAGTGATTGTTGCTGAAGGACAGGGCTTGAAGTTTGTTCCTAACTACGAGATAGTCGCTCCGCAAGAAGATGTCTATGCTCTGAATGTTGGCGCTAAATACGGGGATAATAATGTGGGTAGTGTGTTTGTCTCTAATCAATACTCCGTAAAACCCTTTTCGGCTTATGTGACTCCTGCAGTGGGAAGTGTTGCTGCGCCCTTCTATCGCATTTTCTCACAGCCCGATGTGGAGGAAGATGTTGATACCTTCTCAGTGTCGACCAATGAGGGTGTTATATATGTGTCGTTAGGCAGAGCCCGGACAGTGGTCGTGTGCGACATGTTGGGACGTCAAGTACGCCGTGTGGCTTGTGAGGCTGGTGTGACCGAAATAGCAGGTTTAGATAAAGGCGTATATTTGGTAGATAATGTGAAAGTTTATGTTGAACGTTGATAAATAGAGAAGATTGTATGAATAAGATCGTATATCCCTTTTTTGTAAGTTTGTTACTTTGCTTCGTCTCTTGTGAGAGCGGAGAGCCTCCAGTGCTTGGGACAATTGAAGTTGACCCTATAACAGCGAAAACGGTGACCTGTAATGTTGAGGTCGTTGCTGGGGAAATTGTAGAATGTGGCTTTTATTATGGTACATCTAAGAATAATGTGTCTAAAGGAAAGTCTGACAAAGTTGTTGGGACTTGTGACATGTCGACGATACATGGAGAAATTGTAGGCCTTACTCCGAATAAAGAGTATTATATAATGGCCTATGGCATGAACGACCTGGGAAAAGGAGAAACTGAGGTGGTGAAAGTGAAGACCTTGGCTCTGATTCCAGGAGAGGATGATAATAAGTATCCAGATACCGGCCTTTAAGGTTGAATGGATACAAATATAAAGGGCTCCCATCGGGAGCCCTTTATATTTGTAAACCTTACTGATTTACTTTGCGATAATAACTCGTTTTTCTTTGATACGAGCCTTCTTACCGGTAAGTGCACGGAGGTAGTACAGCTTAGCACGACGAACCTTACCAACCTTGTTCACTACGATGCTATCGATAGCAGGTGAGTTGATGGGGAAGATACGCTCTACACCTACGGTTCCTGACATCTTGCGAACAGTGAAACGCTTGTTGTAGCCGTGACCTGAAATCTTGATTACTACACCGCGGTAGAGCTGTATACGCTCTTTGTTACCCTCGACAATACGATACGCTACGGTTACAGTGTCACCAGCCTTGAAAGCGGGAACCTGACCCTCTTTACCGGTAGCAAATGCTTCTTCAGCAATTTTAATTAAATCCATTGGTTTTTAATAATTAAATTGTTATATCGTCCCAACGCAACATATCAAGTTACTCTTCCTATGACAGCGATTGCGCGAAAGCGGGTGCAAAATTAGTGCAAACCGAACGAAAATGCAAATTTATTTGTAATTTTCTGAGGTGCAGCCTAATTTCAGACCGCGAAGCAGGCTAAAGATAGTGAAATCGAAAGCAATAATATAGATGTTGTCCAAAACCTTAAATTCTCCTCCTAAAGTAGGAGGAGTACCCTCGAAGAGGGGGAGGTGGTACTACTTTCTCGGATAATACCCCCTCCGCTGCGCTCGTCTCCCTACGTTAGCTACGTTAGGGGGACAATCCTGAGACTTGGACAACAGCTATATTATTACCAAATCGAATGACGAGCAACAGTCTTTTGAGGTGCAGTCACAAGATTGTCATTACATATTCTCTCTACCCAATAACACGGTCTCCTAATATCTTGGCCATCTGTTGCTTGAGCTCGGTGAGTTGCTTGAACTTGGTCATGGTCTCGAGGCAGCGGGTAGGGTCGTTCATGACAGCGGGTTGGCGCAGCTCGTCGAGGGTCTGCTTCAGCTCCATCTCTACGATAGACATTTTGTAATCGATGAGCAGGTGGGGGATGAGTTCGCCCAGGCGGTCGGCATCGTCCACTATGGTTTGTGTCTTTGAGTGGTACTTGCTGAGTTGGTACTTCTCCTCGGCAAGGTCGGCGGCGAGGCGGCTTATCTGTGGGTTGGCATGCCCCACGAAGTAGCGCTCGGCTACGAAGCCCTCGTCACCGATGTGTTGTAACAGCTCAGCGAGGAGCTGGGCCAGGAGGGGGGTGCTGAGGGTGATGCCGTCGGCCTCAAGGTCGGCCGCCACAAACTCAGCTGCGGTATAGGGCTCTTCGTCGGGGCCGTTGATCTTTCTCTCTCCATGGCGGATGAGCTGCTGCATGATGAGGAGCTCCTTCTCGTATAGGGGAGAGCGCACTATGGATAGTGGCGCATGGCCTGTAGGGGCAGTATGCTCGGGTGTGGGGGAACTGTCGATGTCCATAGGGGGCATATCGTCGATGCCTATGGGAGGTAGGTCGGGGTATGCTGGTGCATGGCTTGTGCCTTGCTCTATGGGGGCTTGGGGCTGCTCGGCTGTAGCCGTAGGGGAAGGAGTGGCTTCGCGCTCTTGTCCCTTGGCACGCTTCTCCTCCTCGGCACGCTTCATCTTGGCTACCTCGTTGACGAGGATTTTCTCCTCTACGTGTAGCATCTGGCTGCACTCCTTGATATACTCGGAGCGTACGATGGCTTCGGGGATGACCGATATGCTCTTTACGATGTCGGTGATGAGGGTAGCACGCTTGTAGGGGTCGTTGGCTGCATCGCTCATCAGGAGGTTGGTCTTGAAGCGGATGAAGTCGACCTCGTGGGCGGCGATATATTCCTGAAACTCGGTGGCATTGTGCTTGCGGGCAAAGCTGTCGGGGTCGTCGCCGTCGGGGAGCAGCATCACCTTGATATTCATGCCCTCCTCGAGCAGCATGTCGATACCGCGTATCGAGGCCTTGATACCTGCCATGTCGCCATCGTAGAGCACGGTGATGTTGTTGGTGAAGCGGTGTATCATGCGTATCTGTCCCGAGGTGAGTGAGGTGCCCGATGAGGCGACCACGTTCTCTACACCTGCCTGGTGCATGGAGATGACGTCGGTGTAGCCTTCGACGAGGAAGCACTTGTCTTGCTTCACGATGGCCTGCTTGGCAAAGTAGATGCCGTAGAGCTCGCGGCTCTTGTGGTATATCTCCGACTCGGGCGAGTTGACATACTTGGCTGCCTTGGGGTCGCTCTTCAAGATGCGTCCGCCAAAGGCTACCACCTTGCCCGAGAGGGTGTGTACGGGAAACATCACGCGGCCCCAGAAGCGGTCGCGCAGCTGGCCGTCGTCACGGGTGTAGCAGAGGCCTGTCTTCACCAGATAGTCGGTGTTGAAGCCGCGCTTCTTGGCCTCCTTGGCCAAGGCATCGCGTCCCTCGGTGCTGAAGCCGAGCTGGAACTTCTTGATGATATCGTCGCGGAATCCACGCTGACGGAAATAGCTCATGCCGATGGCCTGTCCGTCGGGGTGGTTGTGCAGGATGTCCTGGAAATAGTTGTTGGCAAAGTCGTTGACGAGGAAGAGGCTCTCGCGTACGCTCTGTGCCTGCTTCTCCTCGTTGGATAGTTCGCGCTCCTTGACCTCGATGCCGTACTTCTTGGCCAGCCATTTCATGGCCTCGTAGTAGTTGAGCTGCTCGTGCTCCATGATGAAGTGCACCACGTTGCCGCCCTTGCCGCAGCTGAAGCATTTACACAGGCCCTTCGAGGGTGACACGCTGAACGATGGTGTCTTCTCATTATGGAAGGGGCACAGACCGATGTAGTTGACACCCCTACGGCGCAGGGTGACAAACTCGGATACCACGTCCACTATCTGGACGGCATCCATGATGCGGTCTATCGTCGCTTGATCAATCATCGTGGGCAAAGTTAGCCATTTTTTTCAGATAAACACCAAACAGTGCAGTCTGAATTGTATAAAAAAAGGAAGGGACTCAAAAGAGTCCCTTCCTTCAGTGATTCGCTTGGGGCTCGAACCCAAGACCCCATCCTTAAAAGGGATGTGCTCTACCTGCTGAGCTAGCGAATCGACCTTTTGTGCAAGCGCTTTCGCATTTGCGACTGCAAAGGTAGAAAGTTTTTGTGAGATTGCAAATTTTTTTGCGGTCTTTTTATCTGTGTCCTTCGTTTTTTTCCTTTAAAGAACTGGGTTGCCTACTGAATTTCTATAGGAGCTTGGTTTACTTCGGCATCGTGCTTGCGCAAGAAACGGCGGTAATAGGAAAGTATCAGCGAAGTGGCAGGAAGGGCGATAATCATGCCCACGAGCCCGAGCAAACTGCCCCATACGGAGAGTGAAAGCAGGATGACGGCGGGGTTGAGTCCGATGGCCTTATTCATGATGCGTGGAATGAGGATGGTCTCTTGGATAATCTGTACGATGAGCATCACGATGCCTGCAGCGATGAGTATCCACCAGAAGTTCTCACCCGTATTAGCGGCTTTCACCAATGCCAGGAATATCATGGGGGCGATGGAGGTTATCTGCAGATAGGGCACGATGTTGAGTAGTCCCACGAAGAGGCCGAAACCAATGGCCATGGGGAAATCGATGATGAGGAACCCAATGCTGAAGAGTATACCTACGCACAGGGCGATGAGGGCTTGTCCGCGGAAATAGTTACTCATGCTTTCCTCAACATCATGGGCGAGGTTGACGATGCGTTCGCGATATTTCTCAGGGATGAGGCGCACCCAACCATTGGCCAATGTTTCATAGTCATTGAGGATGAAGAGGATATACACCATCACCATGAAGATAGTGACGACTCCGGTGAAGAGGCTGAACGACTGTGATACCACGCTCCAGATCTTGGGTAATGCCCCTTTGGCCAGTTCACTGATACGCTCAACAGAGAAGTAGGCCTCTACTTGCTGCATGTCGATATGTTCGCGCACGAAGTGACTTATCGCATCGGGGATGGTGCTGTTGCTCTCGCCCGCGGTGAGATAGTGGGTGACAAACTCCTTGAGCGTGATGGCCTCTTCGATGATGGGGGGAATCACCAGAAAGCAAATGCCCACGATGATAGCCAGTACCAGGAGCAGTACGGTGGCGATGGAGAGACCGCGGCTCTTGAACTTCAGCCGGTATTGGAAGAATTTCACTATGGGGTACACCAAGTAACAAAATAGCCAGGCGATAAGGAAGGGGAGTAGCACTCCACTGAGCCTGTCGACAAGCAGATATAGAATGGCACAACCGATGGTGGCAATGAGGCCTCGGATGAAACGGTCGAAGGTGATTTCTTTATTCATGATGCAACGGTGTTGATGATGGTCATATGAGGACTTTATGCAAAGGTATAGATATTTTTTTAAATCCATTGTTTTAATATCTTAAATCTTATCTGTACTTTTGCACTAAAGTCAACAACCCTTTCCGTTGGCTGAAAATTTAAAGAACAAGAAACTATGCCTGCAGGACGATTATATGTTGTGCCCACTCCCGTGGGAAATTTGGAGGATATGACCTTCCGTGCCATCCGTGTGCTCAAGGAGGCCGATCTTATCTTGGCCGAAGACACGCGCACGAGTGGTGTACTGCTCAAACATTATGAAATCAAGAATACGTTGCAGTCGCATCATAAGTTTAATGAACATAAGACACTAGAGCCTCTTGTGCAGCGTATGCTGGCAGGTGAGACCGTGGCGCTTGTCTCTGATGCTGGAACCCCAGCAATCAGCGACCCCGGTTTCTTGCTTGTGCGCGAGTGTGTGCGCAATGGCATCGAAGTACAATGTCTTCCTGGTGCTACGGCCTTTGTGCCAGCACTTGTATCATCGGGTCTTCCCAACGATCGCTTCTGTTTCGAAGGTTTCTTGCCTCAGAAGAAAGGAAGGCAGACACGTCTGCTCGCTTTACAAGCCGAGCATCGCACGATGATTTTTTATGAATCGCCCTACCGATTGGTAAAGACGCTCACCCAGTTTGCCGAGTATTTTGGTGCCGAACGTGAGGTGGCGGTGTGTCGCGAAATTTCCAAGTTGCATGAGCAGACGGTGCGTGGTACGCTGGCCGAGGTGATAGCCCACTTTACGGCTACCGAGCCGCGAGGCGAGATTGTGATAATCCTTGCCGGACAACCTTGATTTGGGGCATCTCCGTGCTCTTTCGTCCCCATCCGATGATGAAAATGAAAAAGATATATCTGTTACTTGCCTTCCTATTAGGCGTATCGTCAAATGTCATCTCGAATACGATAGCCGTTGATTCGGCTTTGGTGCGTGATGCCGACGATTCTATTCGTGTGAGTCTTGTCACCTGCTCGCCCGGTACAGAAGTGTATGCTGTATATGGACATTCTGCCCTGCGTGTCGAGATACCCGCCCAAGGGGTTGACATGGCCGTTAATTATGGTCTGTTTGCCTTTGATGCGCCTCATTTCGTGTGGCGCTTCATCCGTGGTGAGACCGACTATGTGTGCGGTGCCATCAATTACCCTATCTTTGAACGTGAATATATTGAGCGTGGCTCGTCGGTGACCCTGCAGCAACTGAACCTCAGTCAGGAAGAGAAAGTGAGGCTGGTACAGTTGCTCAACCATAATCTAAGCCCTCAGCACAGGACGTATCGATATAACTTCCTCTACAACAACTGTAGCACCAAGGCCCGTGATAAGGTGGAGGAGGCTGTCACGACGGCTCGATTTGCTGTAGATATGCCTGATAGTGCTGCCATATCGTATCGCACCATCTTGCATGAATACACGGATCCTTATCCTTGGCTTCAGTATGGTATTGATTATCTGCTAGGTGTCGAGGCGGACTATCCTATCGATGGACGTCAGCAAGACTTTGCGCCTGAATACCTGATGCAACATGTTGCGTCAACAACATTGACCGTTGATAGCATGTGCTATCCCTATGTGTTGACGCAGGAAGTGGTTGCTCCCATCGCTCCTGCCGATGCGGTGTGGCGCTTTCCGCTCACCCCCGTGCAGGCCATGGTGTTGCTCCTGCTACTTGTGGCTATTATGTGTACGCTTGAGTTCCTTGTCGAGCGTCGCTTATGGTGGTTCGATGTGTTGCTCTTCACCCTTCAAGGACTGATGGGTTGCGTGGTGGCCTTCTTGTTCTTCTTCTCGGGGCATCCCACGGTAGGCAGTAACCTGCATGTCATTTACCTTAATCCTCTGCCCCTGTTCTTCGTGCCATTTGTTGTGCATAGTGCTCTTAAGCATCGTTTGTCGCTGCTCTATTATGTCATGGCTTTCTTGCTGGTGGCTTTCCTTGTCATCTCTCTCATCTTTGACCAGTACATACAGCCTGCCGCTTATCTCTTTGTAGCAGCATTGCTACTGCGAGTGCTCCATAACCTTTGGATATATCCTTATTTGAAACATCGTCTGGGTGAGTTATATGCGTCGAAGTCTAAACCTCGTGCTTCGCGTGTGCGTATGGTATTGGCTCTCATTGCTTGTATGTCGACTCCTGCAACTCATGCGGGTGAGGTCCCAAAGATTGTGGTAAATATTGTGGTTGACCAACTTCGTGCTGATTACTTGGAAAAATACAGTCATCTCTATGGCTCTGACGGTTTTAAGAAGATATTTGCCCAAGGCTGTACATATATGAATGGCTACTTTGACTATGTATCACCTGACCGTTCGTCATCTGTCGCTTCCATATGTACAGGTACGACTCCCTATTATCATGGTATTACGGGCAATCGTTTCTTGGAACGTAAGAGCTTGCGTGTACTCTCCTCTGTTGATGACGCACGCTATAAGGGTGTCAATACTGATGAGTCAACATCGCCGGCCAATCTGTTGGTAACGACATTGGCAGACGAACTTAAAATGGCCACCCAAGGTCATGCCTTGGTGTACTCTATAGCTCCCGAACGCGATATGGCTGTTTTGGCAGGAGGTCATGCTCCAGATGTTGTACTATGGTTGAGTAACGACAAAGGTTTATGGGCATCATCGGGCTACTATGCAGGAATGCCCTCATGGCTACGCCCCTATAACCATCGGGAAGGTGGCCCATTTGATTGGGCTAGTATAACTTGGGAACCTTATCATGCAAACTTTGTGTATAGTAGTCCGACATACGAAGGTAAGCTCCGTGCTTTTCATCATACATTTCGTAAAGGTGATGCCGAAACCGTGAAACGCTATAAAACATCGGCTTGTGTGAACGATGAGGTTACTCAATTGGCGATAACATGTATCGATAAAGCTAACCTCGGTGACAGAAAGACGACTGATATGCTTTGTGTCGGATATTATGCTGGCAACTATGAACACGCTTCGGAGTGGGGAAGACCTATGGAGTTACAGGATATCTATTGTCGTCTTGACCGTAATATTGCAGAACTTATTCGTGTGGTAGACGAGCAGGTAGGTATAGATAACGCTCTCTTTGTTATCACCTCTACAGGTTATACTGACATACATCGTCCTGACAGCAAACTTCTCACACTACCGACAGGTGAGTTGTATACCGATCGTTACCAAGCGTTGCTCAATATGTACCTTAGCGCATTATATGGGCAGGGTGACTATGTAGAGGGTGGATACCTTAACGAAATATATCTCAATCAATCCCTTATAAGCAAGCGACAGATAGGATTGAGGAATTTGCAGGATTGTAGTGTGGAGTTTTTGAGTCAGATTAAAGGTGTCAAGCGTGTATATGCCTCGCTTAGCCTTCTTTCGGGCACAGCAGATGCCGATGTACGGAGCCGTTTTAATAGCGAACGGTCAGGCGATCTTTTGCTCGAGGTTTCTCCGGGTTGGCTGCTGGTTGACGAACGTTGGGGAGAGCGCCTATATTATAATCGTTCCCGTGTACCTGTGCCTATTCTTCTTTATGGTCTAGATCTCTCTCCTAAGGCCAGCCATGCCCCTACTTCCGTGTTGGGAGTAGCCCCTACGCTTGCGCACATCCTACGTGTCGGTGTGCCTAACGGATGTTCCGAAACTCCATTCAATTTGGTCTTTAGATAAAACCAGATAGGTGTTTTTCTGCATTAAGAAAACAAAACGAGTAAAAAAACAGTGTAATGGAGGGAAAGTCAAAGTTACTGGCTGTAAATTCAAAAAAAAAATGTACCTTTGCACTTTCTGTACGAATAGAATTTAAGGAATAAAAATAAAATATACTATAATGGGATTTAATGAACTAATAGGTAAGTTGTTTGGTAACAAAAATACACGCGACATGCGTGAGATACAACCATGGGTGGAGAAGATTAAACAGGCCTACCCTGCAATAGAGAAACTAAGCAACGATGAGTTGCGCGCCAAGACGCAGGAGCTGAAGGAGCGCATCAAACAGTCGGCTATCACTGAGAACGCTAAGATTATAGAGTTGAAGGCTAAGGTTGAAGAGACTGAAATCGAAAATCGTGAGCAATTGTTCAATGAGATTGATAAATTGGAGGTTGCTGTTCTTGATAAGTATGAGGTAGCGCTTGATGAGGTGCTCCCCGATGCATTTGCCATCGTAAAAGAAACTGCACGTCGCTTCACTGAGAACGAAGAAGTTGTGGTGACTGCTACCGATATGGACCGTACCTTGGCTGCTACAAAGGATTTCGTACGTATCGAAGGTGATAAGGCTATCTATACCAACCATTGGCAGGCCGGTGGTAACGAGGCGGTATGGAGTATGATACACTATGATGTACAGCTCTTTGGTGGTGTGGTATTGCATAAAGGTAAGATTGCTGAGATGGCTACGGGTGAAGGTAAGACTCTTGTGGCTACACTTCCCGTATTCCTCAATGCGCTCACTGGTAATGGCGTGCATGTGGTGACGGTGAATGACTACCTCGCTAAGCGTGACTCTGAGTGGATGGGGCCGCTCTATATGTTCCATGGCTTGTCTGTAGACTGCATCGATAAGCACCAACCCAACTCTGAGGCTCGCCGTAAGGCATACCTTGCTGATATTACCTTCGGTACCAACAATGAGTTCGGTTTCGACTACTTGCGTGACAATATGGCTTCATCGCCTGCTGACCTCGTGCAGCGTCGTCATAACTATGCTATTGTCGATGAGGTGGACTCAGTGCTCATTGACGATGCCCGTACACCGCTTATCATTTCAGGTCCTGTACCCAAGAAGAGTGACCAGTTGTTCGAAGAGTTACGTCCCCTCGTGGAGCGTCTCGTAGAGGCACAGAAACGCCTCGCTACTCAATTGCTTGCCGAGGCTAAGCGACTCATCTACTCGGAAAACCAGACTGAGGTGGAGGCTGGATTCCTTGCGCTCTTCCGTAGTCACAAGGCACTCCCCAAGAACAAGCCGTTGATTAAATTCCTCAGTGAGCCTGGAATCAAGACCGGTATGCTCAAAACTGAGGCTATATATATCGAGCAGAATAACCGCCGCATGCCCGAGGCTATCGAACCGCTCTATTTTGTCATCGATGAGAAGATGAACAGTGTAGACCTTACGGATAAGGGGATTGAACTTATTACAGGTAATGCTGCTGATCCTACACTCTTTGTGCTGCCCGATATCGCATCAGAGATGTCGGCTCTTGAAAACAGCGGCCTCGAAGGTGAGGAGTTGTTGCTTAAGAAGGACGAACTCTTTACCAACTATGCTGTGAAGAGTGAGCGCGTGCATACCATTAACCAGTTGCTCAAGGCTTATACCATGTTTGAGAAAAACACGGAGTATATCGTGACCGAGCAGGGAGAGGTAAAGATTGTGGACGAGCAGACAGGTCGTATCATGGAGGGGCGCCGCTATAGCGATGGCTTGCATCAGGCTATTGAGGCTAAGGAGCGCGTGAAGGTAGAGGCCGCATCGCAAACTTTTGCTACCATTACATTGCAGAACTATTTCCGCATGTATCATAAGTTGTCGGGTATGACCGGTACGGCTGAAACCGAGGCTGGCGAGTTTTGGGATATCTATAAGCTTGATGTAGTAGTAATCCCCACTAATCGTCCTATCGCGCGTAATGATATGAATGATCGTATCTACAAGACTCAGCGCGAGAAGTATAACGCCGTTATTGCCGAGGTGGAGAAGATGGTTGCTGAAGGTCGTCCTGTACTTGTGGGTACAACATCCGTTGAGATTAGTGAACTTTTGAGCCGCATGCTTACCATGCGTAAGATAGAACACAATGTCTTGAACGCTAAGTTGCATCAGAAAGAGGCAGAGATTGTTGCTAAGGCTGGTCTGAAAGGAACTGTTACTATTGCGACCAATATGGCAGGTCGTGGTACCGATATTAAGTTGAGCGACGAAGTAAAGGCCGCCGGTGGTCTTGCTATCATCGGTACCGAGCGCCATGAAAGCCGTCGCGTAGACCGTCAGTTGCGTGGTCGTGCCGGTCGTCAGGGTGATCCCGGTTCCTCTGTGTTCTTCGTGTCATTGGAGGATAACCTCATGCGTCTCTTCGCTGCCGACCGCATTTCTAACGTGATGGATAAACTCGGTTTCCAAGAGGGTGAGATGCTCGAGCATAAGATGATATCAAAGAGTATTGAGAATGCACAGAAGAAGGTTGAAGAAAATCACTTCGGAACTCGTAAGCATCTGCTTGAGTATGATGATGTGATGAACCGCCAGCGTACAGCAATCTATACCCGTCGCCGCCACGCTCTTATGGGTGAGCGTATCGGTATGGACCTTGCCAATATGATTTGGGATCGTTGTGCCAGCATCATCGAGAATAATGATTACGAAGGTATTCGTATGGAACTGTTCCGCGTGCTCGCACTTGAGTGCCCCTTTACTGAACAAGACTACACAACAAAGAAGCCTCAGGAACTGGCTGAACTGACCTTTGATGCTGCTATGGCCAATTTCAAAGGCAAGATGGACCGTTTGGCACAGATTGCCAATCCTGTCATCAAGAAGGTGTATGAGAATGAGGGCATGCGTTTTGAGAATATCCTTGTTCCTATAACTGATGGTAAACGCGTATATCAGATTCCTTGCAACCTCAAGGCTTCTTACGAAACTGAGTGCAAGGAGGTGGTGAAGAGTTTCGAAAAGGCAATCATGTTGCATGTTATCGATGAGGCTTGGAAGGAGAATCTTCGTGAGCTTGACGAACTGAAGCAGTCAGTGCGTAATGCAAGTTACGAGCAGAAAGATCCGCTCCTTATCTTCAAACTGGAGTCGGTGACCCTCTTCGATTCAATGGTAAACAAAATTAACGAGAAGACACTCTCTATCCTCATGCGTGGACAGATTCCTATGAGTGAGCCTGGACAGGTGCGTGAGGCGCCAGCTGAGACTCGTGCTCAGCGCCGTCAGCAGTATCAGGAGAACAAAACGGAATTGGGTGACCGCAACCAGCAGGCTGCAGCACAGAATGATACCCGCAATCAACGTCGCGAGCCTGTGCGTGCAGAGCATACCGTAGGCCGTAATGATCCCTGTCCTTGTGGTAGTGGAAAGAAATTTAAGAATTGTCACGGTAAAAACCTGTAATATTAGGTGATGAGATAAAAGATGGGAGTTGGAAGAATTAACATTCTTTCGCTTTCATCTTTTTCTTTTCAGTTTGCTTCTATCATTATTATCTTGTATCTTGAAAAAGTTCCTTATCCTCCCTATACTTCTCTTCATCTCATGCACCGAGGTGATGTATCTCTCGGTTGATCAGATGCTACCGCCTGAGATCATGCCATCGTGGAGTACACGTAGTGTGGGAGTACTCAACAACTTTAGTCCTAATAATATCATCATTGTTAATGATGACACATTCATATATCCCTGTGATGCCGATTCGGTTACTGAAGAGTTAGCCCTTTCGTTTGCAGATGCGGGTGGTATGGATAGGGTAGTGGTGCTCGACTCGCTCCTTTATCCTGTTGATGGAACGTCACCACATAAACTGTCTCAAGCGGAAGTCAATGACTTATGTCATTATCTTGATGTAAACATGCTCTACTCCTTGGAATATGCGTGCGTTACTATCAACTGGGGGACATCTACCATTGGACGGCCGATGAATGCTTATCTGTGCTCACGCATATATATTCCCGATAACGATACCCTATCAGGAACAGCGATACTTGATAAAAAAGTGGTGGAGTCATGGGCTTACGATACGGCACAAGTGTCTGTCTTTATGCCTCATGTGCCTCAAATGTTGGCTGAAGAGGCTATAGAGCCCTATCTGCCTTCATGGGAAGAACGTGAACGTGTGTTCTATTTTGATCGACTATGTTATGAACTTCGTGAGGCTCGTGTATATGTCAACGAAGATAATTGGGAGGCTGCAGCTCAGCAGTGGCGCAAATTGGCACAAAGCAAGCAACGTATCAGGCGTTTTGTCGC
Source organism: Bacteroidaceae bacterium (assembly GCA_045654445.1). Taxonomy (GTDB): domain Bacteria; phylum Bacteroidota; class Bacteroidia; order Bacteroidales; family Bacteroidaceae; genus UBA1189. Next base: position 24,342 of record JAZONI010000122.1, read on the forward strand.
AGCTTATAATATGGCTCTCTATTATGAGATGACTGACAGCATAGACGAGGCGATAGCCTCACTTGACTTAGCCATGGAGATTGCCGTAAAGAAGAATAAAAAAGGAGAAGGAACAGGTTTAGTTATTGATACTTTCTTGGCGCAGAAATACCGAACGGTACTTGTAGACCGGCGCAAAGAGATAGAACAACTGGAACAATATTTGAAAGAATAAAGGAAGGAGATACCTCCTTCCTTTATTTTAAGCAATAATATAGCTGTTGTCCAAGTCTATAAATTCTCCTCCTAAGGTAGGAGGAGTACCCTCGTAGAGGGGGAGGTGGTATGATTATTGGCAAGAAAATACCCCCTCCGCTGCGCTCGTCCCCTAAATTAGGGGGACAATCTCTAAAGGAAATCTTATATCGAACTCACGTTATATTATCTCCTTATTTTATCTATCAACAATCTCAAAAGGAACACGTACCGATACACCACACCGCATCAGGTCACTGAGATTGGGATACATGCGTGTCTTAAACGACTGCCAGTCGCGGTGCTCCATGTGGGTCCATCCTGCCTCGGCAAGCGCAAAGGCGCGGGGAAAGGCCATATAGGTGGCACGGTTGACATCATTGATGGCCTCGGCCCATAGCGTACCCATCACGCCAAGCACGTGGCGCTGCTCATCGGCTGGGCGGCCATAGCCGGGGTCGAGACGGTAGCAGTTCTCAAGTGTAGAGAGTGGCATGCCCCAGTTGTTATACTCGGGGAAATCGTTCTTCCATTGGGGATAGTCGAGGTAGGCATACTCGCCCGGAGCCATGATAATGGGATGCCCATGCTGGAGGGTCAATGTTTGGCAGGTGGGCGTGAGACCATAGCGCCAGGTTACGAGAGTCACATCCTCAGGATATGGGAAGAGGTAACCATTGGCAGGCGGATAGATATTGTCGAGCTCACACCAGAGGATAGGCTTCTTGCCATGAGCACGTACTGCCTCCAATATGCGGTCAAAGAAGGGAGTCATCAGTTGTGTAGCCTCGGTATAGCCTGCCTCGGCCATCATGGCACGACAATGAGCACATTGGGCCCAGTTGGCAGGCACGGCAGCCTCGTCACCACCCAAGTGTAGATAGGACGAAGGGAACAGAGCAGCTAGTTCGCCAATGACATCGGTAAGCACCTGATAGCTCTTCTCCTTGGCAGCACATACCATGCGATTGGTGGTGTGGCCCACTACTACGGTGTCGGTCTCCAAGTGTGAGCAGGCCAACTCTGGATAGGCGGCAAGGATAGCTACGGTGTGGCCAGGGATATCCATCTCAGGAATCACCTCGATATGGCGCTGGGCGGCATAGTCGATGATATGACGCAAATCGTCCTGTGTATAATGCTCACGGCTAGCCAAGCGTGGGTGACTATTGATAGCTACGCGCCAACCCTGATCGTCGGTGAGGTGCAGCTGCAATACATTATATTTATACTTGGCCATCTGGTCGATGAAGAACTTGACATCCTCTACAGGCAGGAAGTGACGGGCTGGGTCGAGCATCAAGGCACGATGACCGAAGCGGGGGGCATCGTCGATGACTACAGGCATCACCTCTCCCTTACGTGTGGCCACCACATCGCCCAACAACAATTGGTCCAGCGTCATAGCTCCTCGATAGAGTGCTGCAACAGTGCTACCACTGAGCACAATACCACGACGTGACGCCTCGATGCGATAGTGCTCGGCCCCCTCAAGCGTGGGATCAATGGATAGGACAATAGTTCCTCCCTTATCTGGTGCAGCCACGGGCACAGACAAACCTGTGCGGTGAGTAAGGATCTCGGAAACGGTCTCGGCAACGAAAAGCAGCGAATCGGGCGGACAGGCTACAGCGGTGCGCCCCTCTACGATCTGTAGTGGACGTCCTTTGGGCAACTCTACATGGTTGGGCATAGGCATCAAGGCCGACAGGTTGTCTTGTGCAGCAGCAATGAGTGTCAGACACAATGTGGTAAGGGTGATTAGCGTCTTTTTCATAAAATGTGTATTAATTTGATAGCAAATATACGAATAAGTGGGCGAGAAACATCAAGTTTCCTCGAATATTTTAGCCACGAGCATGAGTATCTTTGGAAAATATAAATAAGTGGGCAGAAATCCCGACTTTATCGGTGATGAAATGTATTCAATATTGTGTCTGATATGCGCACAATTGAACATTTTTCACACAAAATAATTGTTATTCATAGAGATATTGATACTTGGTTTTTGAACTATTATTACATACTTGTTATGAAACAAGAACAATCGAAACGTATTCAGACATCGTTACTTAACGGAGTGGAAAAACGCGTGTTGGTGTGGTTGGCCCAGCGTCAGCCTCGTTGGATAACCTCGGATATGCTTACTGCCATAGGTGTCGTGGGAGCCGTGGTTGTTGCTATTGGCTATTTACTCTCCAACTACAACATCTCTTGGTTGTGGTTGGCTTCATTAGGATTTATAATCAATTGGTATGGTGACTCACTTGATGGGACACTGGCTAGGGTGAGAGGAACGCAGCGCCCCATTTATGGGTTCTTCATTGATCACAATATCGATGGTGTAACAATGGCATTGATGTGTGTCGGCGCTGGGCTGAGCGATATGCTTAATCTTTATATAGCCTTTGCTGTGCTTGCTGTGTATCTGTTGCTATCTATCTCCGTCTATATCAATGCACATTTGAAGGGGGAGTTTCGTTTGACCTATGCGGGAATGGGGCCTACAGAATTTCGCCTTGTTATGATTGCTGTAAACACGCTATTTGTCTGTGTGGCCCCTCTGCGCGAATGGGTATTGAACTTTTCTATAGCAGGTATTCCTATTGCCTTTGGAGTATTTGACTGTATTGGGCTTGGTATCTTGCTGGTGCTCATACTCATCTATTTGGGAAACTTTGCGCAGGACACTAAGGAGTATGCTGCGATTGATCCAGTAAAACCCTTCTGATCTCATCGCGCTGAATGCCTGGTAGATATCGCTTACGTCGGTTCCCTCGCTTCGTCCTGACCAATTCATTGGGGACAGTTGTTGACAACCTCGTGTTGTGGGTATTGTCACATTATATCTTTGTGACCTATGCCGGGCAGTATATAGTGTCTCCCATTCTGTCGTTCGAATGTGCTGTATTTACCAATTTTATATGCTCTTGGCATTTTGTGTGGAGCGATCGTGTGAAACAGCGCAAGGGAATCCGGTTTGGATATAAATATCTTTATTATAACCTTTCGGCGACAGGTACCTTTTGTGTCAAGATGATGTTCCTGCTGCTTCTGGAGCATTTCTTTGGATGGGGTGTGGTGATATGCAACCTTACGGCTCTTTGTATTTCTGGTACTATCAACTTCGTTATGGGTGAATGGGTTATCTTCAGAAAGGCTAAGAGGTAATAGTAACCTTGAATCAGAAAGCTGTATCAAATGCTGATAAAAATGAAGGAGGGTTTGAACCCTCCTTCATTATATTTTATATCGAACGGATTTAGAAACAGTACTTTACTCCGAAACCGAAGTTGACGAAGTTAGAGTAGCCAAAGCCGCCCAAGATGTTAAATGTGGGACGATAGTCGAATGAGATAGCCAAAGGAACGCTGGGAATCTGATACTCCAAACCTACAACGCCCTCAGCACCTACGCCGAGATACTGTGTTGCAAGACCCAAGTATGCACCGCCACCATAGTAAAGATGGAAACCATCAGCAATAACGGGCTGTTGCCACTGATATGTAGCGTCTACATTAACAAACTGGCTATAAACCGAGATTCCTGCTTCAAGAGCATTCTCACCAAGATTCTTTTTCACAGTAAAGCCACTGAGAACGCCACCACGTACTCCTAATGCCCAGTCATACTTTTGAGCGCTTGCAGTCAAAGTTGCAACCAAAAGGGTTGCCATCATCAAAAACTTTTTCATAATCATTTAGTCTTAAAAGTTAATACAAGAGCAAAGATAGTATAATATTTTTAATCCGCACCATCAAGAACTCCTGTTTTCACTTATTTTATTCAAATTCTGGCATCACCTGCTGTAACTTCTCGCGTATGCGGTCGTTACAGAGGTTGCCTATACTGCCTTCGTGCGTGTGGTGTACCTCGCGTGTGGGAGCATACGTATGGTTTTGCACCTGCATGCCCACCTGACGGTAAGCTTCACGGAAGGGGATGCCTGAGAGGGCAAGGCGATTGACGTCTTCTACAGTGAAGAGATAGTCATACTTGGGGTCGTTGAGGATGTCGCGGTTGATGCGGATGTGTTGCAACATCATATCGCACATGGTAAGGCAAGACTTGATCTCCTCGATAGCGGGGAACATCACATCCTTGAGCAACTGGAAGTCGCGCTGGTAGCCTACGGGCAGATTGGTGGTCATCAAGGCTACCTCGCCCGCTACGCTCTGCAGACGGTTGCACTTGGCACGCATAATCTCAAACACATCGGGATTCTTCTTATGCGGCATGATGCTGCTACCTGTGGTATACTCGTCGGGGAAGCTGATGAACCCGAAGTTCTGATTGATAAAGAGACACACATCCATAGCAAAGCGGCCGAGTGTGGAGGCCACGGCACCAATGGCATAGGCTGTGGCACGCTCGGTCTTGCCGCGGCTCATCTGTGCAGCAACCACATTGTAGTGCATGGTCTCAAAATGGAGCAGCTCGGTAGTCATCGTGCGGTTCAGGGGGAACGATGAACCATAACCTGCAGCCGAGCCCAGAGGATTCTGATTGGCAATCTTGTAGGCGGCAGCCACAAGACGGAGGTCATCGACCAATGTCTCGGCATAGGCACCGAACCACAAACCGAATGATGAGGGCATGGCTATCTGCAGGTGAGTGTAGCCAGGCATGAGCACCTCTTTATACTCTTCGCTCAATGCCTGCAGACGGTCAAAGAGGTGTACCGTCTCATCGGCAATCTGCTTTATCTCGTCGCGGAAGTAGAGTTTAAGGTCTACCAACACTTGGTCGTTGCGTGAGCGGCCCGAGTGTATCTTCTTACCCATATCGCCAAGGCGTTGGGTGAGCAGCAACTCCACCTGTGAGTGTACATCCTCGATACCCTCTTCGATGATAAACTTGCCATCGAGAATTTCGGCACGAATCTCCTCCAGCGCGGCAAGCAGTACGGGTAGTTCCTCTTTTTCAATGAGCCCGATGCTCTCGAGCATGCGGATATGGGCTATAGAACCCTCTACATCGTAACGTGCCAAGCGAAGGTCAAGTTCGCGGTCCTGACCTACGGTGAAATTTTCTATCATCTTATCGGGCTCGAAGCCCTTATCCCAAAGTTTCATTCGATTGTATGTGTATTTATATATGTCCTTAATATTGTTCCTTTTCGTTGGGGAAGTCACCACTCTTGACATCCTCCACATAGTGTCCTACTGCTTCGGTGACGATGGTGAAAAGGTCGGCATAGCGGCGAAGGAAGCGAGGGCTGAAGTCGTTGGTCATGCCCAACATGTCGCTCACCACAAGTACCTGTCCGTCGACACCGCCTCCAGCACCGATACCGATGACGGGGATAGTGAGTTCAGCGGCTACGCGCTCAGCCAATGCGGCAGGAATCTTTTCCAATACGATGGCAAAGCAGCCTGCCTCTTCGAGCAGATGGGCGTCGTGAAGGAGTTTTTCGGCCTCCTCATCACCCTTGGCGCGCACTGCATAGGTGCCAAATTTATTGATTGACTGCGGCATCAGCCCGAGGTGTCCCATCACGGGGATACCTGCTGCAAGGATGCGCTTCACTGAGGGGAGAATCTCTTCGCCACCTTCGAGTTTGAGTGCGTCAGCATGAGTGATCTTCATCATCTGTATGGCGTTGTTCACCGCCTCGATATCGCTTGCCTGATAGGTTCCGAAGGGCATATCCACTACTACAAGGGCACGCTTAACTGCTTTTACCACCGATTTGCCATGATAAATCATCTGCTCCAGGGTGATGGGTAGTGTGGTCACGTTACCTGCCACAACATTGGAGGCTGAATCACCCACTAGGATTACATCAATGCCCGCGCGGTCGACGAGCGAAGCCATAGTATAATCATATGAGGTGAGCATACTGATCTTTTCACCTCGCTGTTTCATCTCTGCCAGTCGGTGGGTAGTCACCTTGCGGCGGTCATCACTTATATAAGCCATAGTATAATGCGTATAAAAAAATTGAGTGCAAAATTACTCAATAATTGACAAATGGCAATTAGGAATGCGGAAAAACTTGCATCCTACCCTCAGTTCTCCACTATATATATCCTACGCACGCGCGTAGAGATACCTGTGAGCACTTCATAAGGGATAGTGCCAAGCCATTGCGCCAATTGCGTCACGGGCAGATGAGGACCGAAAATCTCGACACTGTCGCCCTCATGGCAAGGAATGTCGGTAACATCAATCATGCACACATCCATGCAGATATTGCCTATATAGGGGGCAGGATGTCCGTTTACGAGACAATATCCTAACCCGTTACCCAAGCGGCGGTTAAGGCCATCGGCATAACCTATGGGCAGGGAGGCGATGCGCGAGGGGCGAACAAGTTGTCCGCGGCGACTATAGCCTACAGTCTCACTCTCGGGTACATCGTGTATTTGCAATATGGTACTCTTGAGCGTACTGATGGGATGCAGCAAGCGGTCACCTACAGGACTTATGCCATAGAGGCCAAGACCGAGACGCACCATGTCGTGACGGTATTCGGGGAAACGCTCGATACCTGCTGAGTTACAGATATGGCGCAATATCTTATGTGGGAAAGCGTTTTGTAGCGCATCGGCTGCACCGCTGAAACGAGCGGCTTGCAGGTGTGTAAAATTGTCGAAGTCGGTACTATCGCTACCGGCAAAGTGCGAGAATACCGAGCGGGGGATAACGGCAGTCTGTCTGCTCAGCCGGTCGATAAGAGCGGGCATCTCATCGGGGCGGAAGCCGAGTCGGCTCATGCCTGTATCTATCTTGATGTGCACGGGGTAGTGTGAATATCCCTCGTGCTCGCAAGCGTGTATCATGGCTTCGAGCAGGGCAAAACTGTATATCTCAGGCTCAAGATGGTTGTCAAAAAGAGTCTTGAAGGCTGTCATCTCAGGATTCATCACCAATATGTTGGCTGTTATGCCTGCCTTGCGCAACTGTTCGCCCTCATCGGCTACGGCTACAGCAAGGTAGTCTACGCGGTGATCCTGCAGTGTCTTGGCAATCTCATAGAAACCGGCTCCGTAGGCAAAAGCCTTGACCATGCACACGGTCTTCACCTTGGGTGACATCATGCTGCGGTAGCGGTTGAGATTGTCGACCATAGCGTCGAGATCTATCTCGAGTGTCGTTTCATGTACCTTTAGGGTGAGCCAGTCGGCTATGCGGTCGAATCCGAAACTGCGCGATCCCTTGACAAGTACCAGCGAGCGACGCAATGTGTGCAGTTCGTCGGATTGCAAGAAGGCCTCGGTACTATCATAAAAACTAGCCGGTATGGTAAAGCGTGTAGCCGAGGCGCTTATCTCGGGACCTATGCCTATGATACGGTCTATGCCACGACTTTCGACAAGTGTGGCCACCTTCCGGTAGAGCGAACGGCTGCTCTGACCTGTCTGCAACAGGTCAGAGAGGATGAGCACACGTTGCCGTCCCTCACGCTCGGGGCGACGTGCCATGAAGTCAAGTGCAATGTCGAGTGAGGCAAGGTCTGAGTTATATGAATCGTTGATAAGCGTACAACCATTCTTTCCCTCTTTCACCTCAAGGCGCATGGCCACGGGTTCAAGCGATGCCATACGTTGGGCAATGGCCTCCATGGGTACCATCAGGTAGAGACATACGGCGAGACAATGTATGGAGTTCTCTACCGATGCATCATCGGTAAAGGGAATCGTGTATTGACCCGTTAGTCCCAAATAGACATAGGTGATGGTAGTACTATTATCGTCCTTTGTAATAGAAGAGATAAAGAGAGGCTTGTCGGTATCGCGGCGCGACCATGCAATTTCGCGTGCTCTTTGCAAGGAGCGCTCTACGGCCTGACATATTTGCTCGTCGTCACCATTATAGATAATGACATCGCAATCGCGGCATAGTTCGAGTTTCTCCATGCATTTGTCCACCTCCGACACGAAGTTCTCCTGATGAGCGCCTCCGATATTGGTGAGTACACCTATTGTGGGGCATATGATATGCTTCAAGCGCTTCATCTCACCCATGCGCGATATTCCGGCTTCGATGATGGCAATGTCGGTATTCTCGTCCATCTGCCATACCGAGAGGGGGACGCCCACCTGTGAATTATAACTTCGGGGCGAGCGGGTCACGCGCTTGTCGGGGGCGAGCAACTGGGCCAACCATTCCTTGACGATTGTCTTTCCATTGCTACCGGTGATGCCCACCACAGGAATCTGAAATTGTACACGGTGCTTTTGCGCCAACTGTTGCAGTGCGCTCAGTGTATTTTCCACAAGCAGAAATGTAGCCAATGGCATACGCAGCAACATATCATCAGTTGGACGCTCTGATACAACAAACTGTCGTACGCCACGGTCGTAGAGGTCGCCGATATAGCGATGACCATCGCCACGTTTGGTGACAAGGGCAAAGAAGAGTGTCTCTTCAGGGAAGCCCAACGAACGGCTATCAGTGAGAAGCCACTTCACAGTGCCCTCGTGTGGGCCTATGTGCTCGGCTCCGATGAGCGTGCCTATGGTGTCAATAGAATATGGCATGGTCTAGGGTTGCTATTCCATTACATGGTGACATGCTTGATGCCGCTTGGTACGCCACGGATAATCTCTACATCCTTCGGACAATTATAGAGAGCATTGCTAGCAATCTTTGCGTCATTGGGAATATAAACACGCTCCAGTTTGGGGCAGTTCTCGATGGCATAACTCTCAATCTCCTTTGTGCCTTCGGGGAAATAGATTTCCTTCACGCCATAGTGGTTGTAGATTGTGTTTTTCTCAACCTTCTCCATAGGCATCAGTTCGATGAGTGGCATAGCGCCTGGGATGTAGTAGAGTTGGGCCTCGTCACCATTCTTACGATATACGACACCCTTGTAATCCATCAACATGGGGTTGTTTTCGTCTACATAGATGGCTTCCAGGTATTTGCCTCGATTTTGGCTCGTAAGACTCATGTTGTATGTTTCGCCAAATGTCTCAATATTTGCACCCATATAGATCTCAGTGATTTCTTCGGGCAAATCCTCTGCGGGGTTAAAAGAGGTGATGACAAAGCCGCCTGCGCTATAGGGTACGACAAGAGGATTCTCTTTCGAAGTCACTTCATGTACATTGATTTTATAGTCGTAATAGCGGTACACGGCACAATTGTCTGCGAAGAGGTCAACATCGGCTTCCGAGGGAAGGAGATGGGTATAGCTACCCGTATTTTTCATAGGGTAAGAACCACCATTAGTGGGGTCGCTCACTTCCCACGCACCATCCGTGCATGTGTAGGCCCATGCGTGTCCACCCCATACGGTCGGAGTGCTGAGATAGCCATTGATTACCACGGTGGGTATACCTTGCGTATGACACATTACAGTCAGCAAGTTGGCATATCCCTGACACACGCATTTCTTGTTCTTGAATACGGCATAGGGGTCAGGGTCACTTTGTTCATATTGGATATTAGTTACTATCCATCTGAAGATTTCTCTATACTGCTCTGTCTGCGACGTTTTTCCCTTCACGAGATTGGTTGTAAACTCTGCAATCTCTTGGAATTGCTCGTCGGTGATATTCATTCGACCCATCGAGGTGATGATGCTTGGTCCTGTTGTCTCAAATATCGCCTTCAGGTTTTCGGCAGGAGTGCCGTTCAATTCTTTCGATTTATCGGGTTCGGCGAATGTGGGGGCATAGTATGCATCAGCAGATGTTTCAGCCTCTTGGTTTGTAATGTTCTCGGTATCAAACTGCTTGTCACATGCTGCGAACATTGCGCTTGCTGCGGTGATTGACAGCATTAGGAAGTGTGTTTTAATTCGTTTCATAGATGTAGATGATGAATGTTTCAAAAATTAGTTCTGCAAAAATAGTAAATCTCTACGTTTCTTGCAAATTCATTGTTCGTTCTTCTCTTCTCCACTTTTACATAGCATATTGCATGTGTCTATCTCGTCTTGCACCTCCAGGTAGGGATACTTCTCCTTGAGGATCTCAATTTTCATTCTATTCTGTAGTACGAACTGTTTGTACTCCTCAGCTTCGGGATGAAAGGGTCGATGTGCCAAAGCCCTGGCTATCTTGTCCCATTGTGTGATGAAAGCTTGTGCCTCATGGTCAGTCACATGCTCCACAAAGCGCTCCCACACATATTCCACAGCTTGCGCTGAGGGATGTGCCATATCTTCAGCATAGAAACGATAGTCGCGCAACTCATCCAGCACAATCTCGTAGGCGGGGAAATAGTACAACTGCTCAGGGTAACGGTTGCACAGTTCATCCACAGCCAGCAGTAGTGTAGCCTTGCTCAACTGGTTGCCATGAAGTGTATCCTTGAGGTGACGCACGGGGCTGACAGTAAAGATGACTCTCATCTTGGGATTCACAGCCCACAGCTGTGCAAGTAGGGCAGTGTAGGCTTCTACAATCTCCTCTACAGTGAGACGTTGGCGCACAAACTCATGCTCGGGCACCTTGTGACAATTGCCCACCACTTGCATCGTCTCTTTGAGTCGATACACCCATGCCGTACCTAAAGTAATGATGAGCGCATCGGCTTGCTCAAGCATCGTGCTGGCCGATTTCAAGTTTTGGTTGATAGAGTTTAGGGCCTCACCCTTGTCGGGATGTGAATAACGGCTATGATGCATCCATGTGTTCCACCCCCCATCGGGGAAATGTATGAGTTCCGCTTCGGTATATGGGCGGCATTCTAGAAGTCGCTCCAGCATCTTGCTTATAGACAGCGGGTTGTAAAGTATACCGAACGGGTTCACTTCGGTGCGCCATTTCATCTCTGCAAGTCGTTTTCCTATGTGCTCGGCGAAACATGAACCGATGATCATGAGTCGGTCGCTATGCTTTAGGGGTGGCTGCAATGCCGTAATGTGTGTAGTAGTGAGAAAATTCATGTCTGTTTGTTTGCATTGTTTCAGGAGATTGTTCCCTTTTTTGATTTACAAATTTATATAAAAACTTTCATTGTAATTATTTCCGTTCGATAAAATATCAATAGCCCTAGTTATTTCTTATACGGGAAATATGGTCCTTCTATATTAATATAGGTATAGGGATGAGAGAGAAATGAAAAAATGGCGAACGAATCTTGCTTATGTCGCGTTTTATAATTAATATTGCAAATAGATTTCTGTTTTATTTATAATCTAATTGTGGAGGATAAACTTATGAGTACAGCGAACAACGAAACTGGTGCTTGGGTAGAAGTCTTCTCAGGTGCTGCATTTGAAACGGAAGTAGTAAGGGGATTGTTAGAGTCCAATGGTATTCCGTGTATTCTTGAGGATCACACAATGTCGGCATTGACCTCTCATTATAGTGGTATCGGTGGCGATGTGCGTATTCTCGTGGAGTCGGTCAATGAGCCTGCGGCATGTAAGCTTATTGAACATCGATGAAGAGTAGAGATAACAATAAATGATATGGAGGTGGTTTTGTCCGCCTCCATTTGTTTTTCTGTGAGTACCCAGGAATGAGGTTTTTGGCGTTTTGTAATGTGTGCTTATCAATTTCGCAACATTTGCCATTTTATATTGAATGAACGTATTATTGAAAACCAATGATTTAGTGATTTTGTGTTAAAAAATCCTTAAAAAAGTTTCAATAATGTTTGGTCAGTATGTTGAAAGTATCTACCTTTGCATCCGCAATCGAGAGGGACACCCCTTGAGGTTGTGATAAGAAAGAGTTCTTTGAAAATATTTTCCATACAGACAAGTAGTACAAGAAGCGATGTCATGATGTCGTCATGATATCGGGTAAATTG
>JAZONI010000123.1:0-15771 GCA_045654445.1 Bacteroidaceae bacterium
CCCAACCATCAGTTCCGCATCGAGAAGAAGGGCGATAACTACTACCTCTACAGCGTAGGTGCTGAGAAGTATGTGGCTAAGGATGGTACTTATACTGCTACAGCAACAGATGCTCTTACACTGACCGATGTGAGCGCTAATAGTCCCAACTACCCCTGGCAGCTGGCTCTCGGCGGTAATGGCATGAACTCACAAGACTCTGGTCAGACGAACGAGGGTATCGTCTTCAATAGTTACAACACCACCGACGATGGCAACTGCTACAAGATTGAGGTAGGTGTGCCCAAGTCATACGAGTACACCATCCACGTGTTGGGTGCCGAGGGTGCAACAGTAACCTACAACGGTGAGGAGTACCAAGATGGGGGCACCTTCGAAACCCAGGCTACACTTAGCAAGAGCGATTTCACCGCATCAGCAGTCAATGGCAAGTTCTCAGTCATCAACATTGATGTCAACGATATCTACGTAAGCTATTTCGCTACAACAACTAAGTTCTACACCATCAAGGGTGGTCACGGTGGCTACGTGAGCGTGGCTAATGGCTACACCGATGGTGGCAACCTGTTGCTTACAAACACCAACGCTCCCAAGGACAACAAAGCTCTCTGGGCATTCGTAGGCAACAGCACCGATGGCTATACAATTTACAACTACTCTACCGGTCTCTCTAAAGTATTGGGTATGACTGGTAGCGAAGATGGTGCACGCGCTACGATGGTAGCTCCCGATGCTGAGGGCTACACCACAGCCTTTGATGGCAACATCAAGTTTGACGGCACCGATGGCCGCATCAAGCTGAAAGGTTCGGACAACAACTACTGGAACAAGCGTGGCAACTACCTTGCCCTTTGGAACAGCAGTGCAGCTACTGGCAATGACCAGGGTAGTATGTTCTACCTTGACGAGGCCGACTATGTAAGCTATCCCGACGAGTATATCCACGAGATATCAGAAATTTCGGGTATCGCTTCTTTCACTCCCAAGAACCCCAACACCTTGTGGTACAAGACATCGGCTGAGGCAAGTGGAGTAAGCTATCCTTGGATGGAGTATGCATTGCCTCTCGGTAATGGTGAGCTCGGCTGCATGGTATTCGGCGGCGTGGCTCACGAGGAGCTCCAGTTTAACGAGAAGACCCTCTGGAGCGGTTCTGCCAACACCGTAGGTGCTGGTGGTGGCAACCGTACCTTCATGAACTTCGGTTCGCTCATCATCGCCAACAAGGACAATAGCATCTGGGATAACGGTGTGACCGACTATGTGCGCTACCTCGACATCGAGGAGGGTATCGCCGGTGTGTCATTCAAGAACGCCAACGGCACCAAGCAGGAGCGCAAGTACCTCAGCCCGGCTCCCGACCAGGTGATTGCCGGTCAGTACAAGATTACCGAGGGCGACGACAAGCTGAACCTCGTGTTCTCGCTCGAGCCCGGCAATAGCATCAATGCCAGCAAGGTGGTATACGAGGGCAACACTGCTTCATTCTCAGGTAAGATGACCGTAGAGTATGCAGCACGCTTGCATGTAGTAGCTGACGATGATGCTACGGTAACCGCAACGAAAGCCGGTATCAAGGTAGAGAACGCTACCGAGGTGACCTTCTACCTCAAGGGCGCTACCAACTTCGACGGCGACATGAAGAATACGACCAGCTACTTCACCTCCGAGGATGCCGCTGCTGTGAACACTCGCATCGAGGCCGACATCGAGAAGGCCGAGGCCAAGGGCTTCGACGCCATCGAAGAGGATCACGTGGAGGACTTCACCGCTATCACCAAGCGCATGACCCTCAGCCTTGGCCTCACCACACCTACTGTGGACACCAAGACATTGATTGACAATTATTACCCCAACAACACTGCAGGTAACAGCACAAGCAACGACCACCTCTTCTTGGAACAACTCTACTTCCACTACGGCCGTTACCTTGCCATCAGCTCAAACCGTAAGGACATCGCAGCTCCTAACAACCTGCAGGGTATCTGGAACGACCGTGGTACCGACTCTCCCTGGAACTCGGACATCCACACCAACATCAACATCCAGATGAACTACTGGCCTACTGAAATCACCAACCTTAGCGACCTGCACAAGCCCTTCGTGAACTTCATCATCCGTGGTGCGCAGACCGAGGGTTGGAAGAAGGTAGGTGAAAATTACAACGATGGACATGGTTGGAGCATCCTCACCGAGACATCACTCTACGGTAGCATGAGTACATGGGGCGACAACTACCTCGTAGCCAACGTATGGTACACCAGCCACCTCTGGATGCACTACCGCTACACGCAGGACAAGGAATTCTTGAAAGAGGCCTTCCCCGCCATGTGGGGCGCTGCCGAGTTCTGGTTCCACCGCTTGATTGAGGACCGCGGTTTCGACAACACCCAGGATGAGCAGGAACATGTACGCAACTACCATACTCCTTATAAGTATGATCCCGACGGCACCTACGTAGCGCCCAATGAGTTCAGTGCCGAGCAGCACGACAATGAGCGCGAGGATGGTACTGCTCACGCCCAGCAGATGATCTACTACCTCTTCACCAACCTCAAGGAGGCTATCGACATCCTTGGTGGTAAGGAAGCCGTAGGTCTCACTGATGCCGACATCGAGAAGCTCAATCTCTACCTCGAGAAGACTGACCAGGGTCTCCACACCGAGACATACACTGGTGCTTGGGGCGAGACTTACAATGGTGTAAACACAGGTGACCAGCTTCTCCGCGAGTGGAAGTACACTCCGTTCGACATCTCTAATGATAAGGGGCACCGTCACATGTCACACTTGATGGCGCTCTTCCCCATGGACCAGATTACTCCCGAGAGCCCCTACTTCGAACCTGCAGTAAACTCACTCAAGCTCCGTGGCGATGCTGCTACCGGTTGGTCAATGGGTTGGAAGGTAAACCTTTGGGCACGTGCTCAAGATGGTGACCATGCACATATTATTATTAAGAATGCGTTGAAGCACTCTACCGACTATGGCACTAATGCTGGTGCAGGTGGTATCTACTACAACCTCTTCGACTCACACGCTCCCTTCCAGATTGATGGTAACTTCGGTGTATGCTCAGGTATCGCTGAGATGCTCCTCCAGAGCGCACACGGCTACATCAACATCCTCCCCGCACTGCCCGCAGTATGGGAAAGAACAGGTGCTGTGACTGGCATGAAGGCTATGGGTAACTTCACCGTAGACTTCAACTGGCAGAACGGCAAGGCACAGCAGGTGACTATCGTGAGCAACGCTGGTGCTGAGCTCAAGGTACGCTGCAACCGCGGCGCGATGGACATCGCCAATGCTCTGATTACCGTTGATGGTGACGAGGTGGCTGCAGTGGTAGAAAACGGCATCGCTACCATCCCCTGCGCACAGGGTCAGACCGTAGTGATTGACTTCACACAGGAGGCTGCTCCCGCAGAATTTACACAGAAGTGGACAGCAAGCCCCGTGGCTCCTTGGAGCGATGAAGCTCTTGCTGAAAGTGAGTATCCTGCTAACTTTGCTACCGTGAGTGGCTTGGCAGTACACAAGGCCGAGACCGCAGTAACCGCTACACGTGGTGGTAACGTGACCATCAAGTTTGTATATTCTGGCGGTAGCCACATGCTGAACATCCTCGGTGTAGACCTCGTAGATGCCGAGGGCACAGTGGTAGCTTCAGACTACCATCATGGTACTACAGGTGGTAGCCATAGCAACAACAACTACACTTTGACTGGCGTTACCGCAGGTGACTACACCTTGCGCTACTTCGTAGGTCAAGGCAATGGTGACGCATTGAACCAGACAAATGGTAACATCACCGTGACTGGTCTCGCCCTTACTGGTGTGGCTCCTTCTAAGCTCCCCAAGGCAGGCAAATACTACCGCATCGGCTACGACTTCGGTGGCAATGCTGGCGTGAAGTATATGCAGAGCACCGCATCAGGTGTAAGCGGAAAGGCCAATGCCTTGCTTATGACCGACGAGAAGGGCGAGGGTTCTATCTTCCTCGTTGAGGAGGTTAGCGGTAACCTTAGACTGAAATCTATCAGCACAGGTAAATACTTGAAAGAAGATAACAGTAATCGTGGTTTGGCAACTGAAGGAGCCAACGTGACCTTCACCGAGGGTGCCGATGGTAAGATTAAGATCCAGGCTACTTCATACCTCCATCCCAATGTGAGCGGTACCACATACTTCGTGGACCGTTGCGGTAATGACGGATGCGATCAGCACAACCTCATCGTAGAGGAGGTGAAGGTGCGCAGCCTCACCATCGATGGCCCTGCTTACGTGGGTGCTTCTGCTACATGGAACGGCGAGACCAAAGCGCTCCCCGCTACATGGGCTATCTTCGATGGCATCACCATCAGCAATCCCACACTCTCTATCAACTGTCCCGCAAGCTACACCTTCACTGGCTTTGCCGAGGGTACTACCTCATTGGGCAACACAGTAGAGATTGTTTCGCTGACTACTAATCGCACAATCACTGCGAACTTCAATATGGCGTTCTTCTCAGCATCTACTGACGCGAAGGACCTCGTGCCTGTGCGCATCCGTAGTGCAAGAAACACGACTTACACCTTACGCCTCAATGCCAACGATAACTACACTGGCAAGGCTGTAAACTCTGGTGTGACCGCTTACGGTGAGAACGAACTCTGGTATCTTGTAGGTACTAAGGAAAGCTTCAAGATCTACAACCGCGTAGCTGGCACCGACTTGCACATCGTATTGGCTGGTACAGGTGAGGGCAGCGCTGCAAGCATGAACACCACTACCGACAACGCTGACTTCTGCTTGGTAGCCAAGGACAACGGCTATGCCATCTGTCCTAAGGCAAATACTGGCCAGAGCTTCAATATGCATGGTGGCGCAGGAGCCGACATCAAGCTCTATGGCGCAGGTGATGGCGGTTCTATCTGGACTATCGAGAAGATGGATGTAGACAATCCTGTGACTCTCAATGTAGAGGTTGACCAGGTTTGGGAAAGCAGTCCTCGCGTGGCTGAGCTGACCTTCACCATCGATGGTCTCGCAGGACAGACACGCATCCTTGGCAATGTAGAAGGTCAAGCTCTTTACCTCCCCGTAGGCGCAACCTACGAAGTAAGTTCAATGACCTATCGTGGTTATACTTATAACGGATGCACAGAAGAGGATGGTGTTCTCACAGCGTCTTACACAGCTAACGACGAGCGCACACTCTTCTACTCACCCAGAGATGGTCATCCCTACCGTATCCCCGCTATCGCAACCGCACCCAATGGCGATATCTTTGCTATCTGCGACTACCGTCCTTGCGGTAATGATATAGGTTATGGTGAGGTAGACCTCGTATGCCGTGTGTCTTCTGACAATGGTGTGACATGGACTGAGGAGCGTACCATCGCTGATGGTCAGGGTGATGCTTATGCCGAAGGTGATACTACTAAGATTTGGCAAGTAGGCTTCGGTGACCCCGCCATCGTGGCCGACCGCGAAAGCAACAAGGTGCTCGTGATGAGCGTGTGCGGTAACCAGACCTGCTGGGATGGTACCTTTGGTGATCCCGATCCCAATCCTAACCGTGTGGCACGCCTCTACATCACCTACGACGAAGAGAAGCAGGAGTGGGTATATGGTGAGCCCGAGGAGGTGACCTATGACATCTATCCCTTGTTTGAGAACAAGAATGGCAGCGAGGCATACGTTGCATCCATGTTTATCGGTGCCGGTAAGATTTGTCAGAGCCGCGTAGTAAAGAAGGGCGACTACTATCGTCTCTACTGTGCAGTATGGGCTGTGACAAAAAGCATACGCCAGCACCACAACTACGTCATCTACTCTGATGACTTCGGTCAGACTTGGAACGTGCTCGGTGACCTCGGTTATGAAAACAGTGCTTCAAAGTGGGGTAACGAACCTAAGGTAGAGGAACTCCCCGATGGTACTGTAGTCCTCTCAAGCCGCAAATACAATGGTCGTTACTTTAATCTCTTCACCTTCGATGATGATACCTATACAACGGGTTCTTGGATGGGCGAAGTAGGAAGTAATGAGGTGCAGGGCGGTCTCAGCTTTGGTGGTAACAGCACCAATGGTGAAATCTACAAGGTGAAGGCTATCCACAAGGAGAGCGGACGCATCTGCGACCTTATGTTCCAGTCAATACCTACTGGTAATGACCGTAGCAATGTGGCTATCTACTATAAGGAGATGGAGTACAACGAGGATGGTACCAACAAGTACACATCTACCACTTTCGCACAGGGCTGGACCAAGGGTATCCACGTGAGCACCAAGGAATCATGCTACTCAACCATGATTCTCCAGGCTGACGGCCGCATCGGTTTCTTCTTCGAGGAAGTACCTGGCGGCTATTGCATGGTATACATCCCCTACACTATCGAAGATGTTACAGGCGGTGCTTACAGCCTCTATCAAGTAAACAGCACGATTGGTCAGTACGAGATCGGTACCTTCTACGCTTCTGAGGCAGTAGTTATCCCCGAGGGCGTGAAGGCATACGTAGCTACCAAAGAGCCCGTGATGGAGAATGGTACAGGTGTGATTACTATGACTGAGCTCGAGGGCATCATCCCTGCCAAGACGGGTGCTGTACTCCGCGGTGCTGCCGACACCTATGAGTTTATCCCCTCTATCAGCTATGGCACTGCCGTAGAGGGTAACATGCTCGTAGGCTTCGAGGCTGCAGACAACAAGGCTGACAGCAAGAAAGCGGTAACCGTAGCAGAGGACTACACCACCTACGTGCTTACCGTGCAGAACGAGAAGGCTGGCTTCTACCGTAAGGAAAAGGGTACATTCAATGTCTTTAACAATAAAGCTTACTTGGATTTGTCAACTTCTGCCGAAGGCGTAAGTACACTTGCTATCCGCTTCGATGGTGACGGTACTACTGATATCGAGGCCTCAACCCTCAATCCTCAATGCTCAACCGAGGTTTACGATTTGCAGGGTCGCCGCGTGCTCAACCCCACCAAGGGCGTATACATCGTGAATGGTAAGAAAGTTGTGATTAAGTGAGTGCAGAGGCAATCTTGTTTGACTATGCCGAACGTGAACAACTAAAACGAAGTTAAAGTTGTGGTTAAGTAAAAAAAGACCCCCTCAGTCCTTCGGACAGCTCCCCCTCTATGGGGAGCGCCTCCGGAGGGTGTAAATAAAAAAGTATAAACATAAAACCTCTTCTAACTCCACCGATGTCGGGAGTTCTCCCCATAGAGGGGGGAGTTAGAGGGGGTCCTCAAAATCAAAAGACATGGAAAAGAAAGAATATATAACTCCCATAATGGAGTCTATGGATATTTCTCCAGTAGAGATGATAGCTAGCTCGGTATTCGTTAGCGATGATACCACCGATGCTGATGCCAAGATGGCTGGTGAGCGTCGTGGCTCATGGGGCAACCGTTGGGAGTAATCCTTGGTGGATATAATGAAATTGAGGGTGTGTCGACTGACACACCCTCAATTCGTTTTATTATATTGGTGTCCGATAAAGTTTCATCAACTCAATATCTCATGTGAATAGGCGTCTTGATTGTGGTATTTGCGGTTGTTTTTCATTTATAAGCCCCTATAGCTGTATTAACGTGAGTTCGATATAAGATTCCTTAAGAGATTGTCCACCTAAATTAGGGGGACGAGCGTAACGAAGAGAAGCGGAGGGGGTATTTTCTTGCAAATAATCGTACCACCTCCCCCTCTACGAGGGTACTCCTCCTACCCTAGGAGGAGAATCTAAACAACTCGTTCTTATATCGAACTCACGTTGTATTAGGTTGAACGAATCGCTCGGCTTTAGCCGTCAGCACTGTCCCCCAGACAGGGGGACGAGTGAAGTGAAACGAAACGGAGGGGGTGCATGAAGCTACTGTATAGCTCTACACCCCCTCCGCTCCTCTTTGTTCCGCTCGTCCCCCTGTCTGGGGGACAGGGCCGGCAGCGACGCTGAGTATATTCTGAGTTTTAGAGTTTATCGGATAGCAATAGTTTTATTAAGGTTGGGTGATTAGCTATTCTTACGCTCCAGCTCCTGGAGGTTCTCCATCTTCTTGGTCTCGAGGAACTCATATACGCCACAGAGGTGTTCGCGTACACGCTGATGGCCAAACTCGTAGACCTTGGTGACAAGTCCGTCGAGGAAGTCACGGTCGTGGCTCACGAGGATGAGCGTGCCGTCATAGTCTTGCAGGGCTTGCTTGAGCACATCCTTGGTCTTGAGGTCGAGGTGATTGGTGGGCTCGTCGAGGATGAGCAGGTTGACGGGTTCGAGCAGCAGTTTGAGCAGGGCCAAGCGGGTGCGCTCACCTCCAGAGAGCACCTTTACCTTCTTCATTGACTCTTCGGGGCCGCCAAACATGAAGGCGCCCAAGAGGTCGCGTATCTTGTTACGTACCTCGCCCTTGGCTACATCGTCAATGGTCTGGAACACGGTGAGTTCCTCATCAAGCAGCGAAGCTTGGTTCTGCGCAAAGTAGCCTATCTGCACGTTGTGCCCGAGGGTGATGGTACCGTCGTAAGGAATCTCACCCATGATGCTCTTGACCATGGTACTCTTACCCTCACCATTGCGGCCTACGAAGGCAATCTTGTCGCCACGCTCCACCATGAACGTAGCATCCTTATATATCACTCTGTCGTAGGTCTTGCCCACCCCATCGGCAATCACGGGATAGGTGCCACTGCGGGGTGAGGGTGGGAACTTGAGGCGCAGACGTGAGGTGTCCTCCTCGTCTACCTCGATGAGTTCGAGCTTCTCGAGCATCTTCACGCGGCTCTGCACCTGGAAGGTCTTTGAGTAGGTACCCTTGAAGCGCTCGATGAAGTCCTTGGTCTCCTGTATCATCTTCTGTTGCTCCTCGTACTGCTTTTGCTGTTGCTCGCGGCGCTCCTTGCGCAGTTCGAGATAGTGGCTGTACGATGCCTTATAGTCATAGATGCGGCCCATGGTGACCTCGATGGTACGTGTGGTGATGGAGTCTACAAACTTACGGTCGTGACTGATGACAACGACGGCCTTTGACGAGGTCTTGATAAACTCTTCGAGCCACTGTATACTCTCAATATCGAGGTGATTGGTGGGCTCGTCGAGTAGCAACACATCGGGGTCCTTAAGCAGGAGTTTGGCTAGCTCGATACGCATGCGCCATCCGCCCGAGAACTCTGAGGTAGGCTTATCGAAATCGGTACGCTCGAAGCCGAGGCCCAGAAGGGTCTTCTCTACATCCTCCTCGAAGTGGGTCATGTCGATGGCGTAAAACTTCTCGCTCAACACGGCCACCTGCTCGATGAGTGCCATATACTCGTCGCTCTCGTAGTCGGTGCGTGTGGCCAGCTCATTGTTCATACGCTCAATCTCGGCCTCTGCCTCGTGCAGATGGGCAAAGGCCTGTGAGGTCTCCTCAAACACGGTGCGGCCATCCTCGGTCATGAGGTGCTGGGGCAGGTAGGCGATGACACAATCTTTGGGTGCCGACACCTTGCCTCGGGTGGGCTGACGCACACCGGCAAGAATCTTGAGCAGCGTGCTCTTGCCGGCACCGTTCTTACCCATCAGGGCTATGCGGTCCTTTTCGTTGATTTGAAACGATATATCCTTAAATAAAGTGGTGCCGCCAAACTCTACGGCCAGTCCGTCTACTGAAATCACGTGTGTATAAATGGTTAAAAGTTGTTTATATAAAATATCCCACTATACTATGTTGGTGGCCATAGTGTTTTTCATGTACTGACAGTCACCGTTGTATAGTATGTGGGCGTTGTTTCTTGTTTTATGCTTGCAAAGATTGTGCCAGCGAGTGAATAAAACTTGTTTTATTGTCAACGGACACCGTCAATCTTCGCTATTCCTGATGCAAAGGTAGTAAAAAAGTAGGGGCATTGCGGTATTTGTGCATAAAAAAGCATATCTTTGCGTTTAAAAGTAGGACTCTCTCCGCTTTGTTTGTTTGTGGAACTTAAAAACGAAAAGTGTATATGACATTCGGAACATTTAACCTTCAAGAGTTTGTTAGTGCATTCATCATCCTGTTTGCGGTGATCGATGCGGTGGGTGCTACGCCTATCATCATCTCATTACGTGAGAGTGGTAAAATTATTAAGCCTACAAAAGCTACGTGGATGTCTACGCTGTTGCTTGTAGGCTTCTTCTATGTGGGCGATGTGATGCTCAAGTTGTTTCATGTGGATATTGCCTCATTTGCTGTGGCGGGCTCGCTCGTTATCTTCTTAATGGCCATCGAGATGTTGCTCGATGTAGAAATCTTCAAGTTCAAGGGACCGTCGAGTGAAGCCACCCTCGTGCCGCTCGTGTTCCCTCTTATTGCCGGTGCAGGCTCGTTCACTACGTTGCTGTCGTTGCGTGCCGAGTATGCAGATATCAATATCCTGTTGGGTTTATTTGCAAATATGGCCTTCGTGTTCTTCGTGTTGACGATGACCGACAAGGTACAGCGCTGGATGGGCAAGGGAGGTGTATATGTGGTACGTAAATTCTTCGGCGTCATCCTTATTGCCGTAGCTGTTCGCCTCTTTACCGACAATATCGCCGAACTGATCATCGAGATCAGCGCCAAGGCTGCACAGTGAGTTTTGTTTAGTGTTTAGTGTTTAGTGTTTGGAGTTTTTTGTGGCAATGGACAAGTGATAAAGACCAACCATTCGACCGTTGCCTTCCTCTTTGGTCAGCGAACTTCATCTGACCGTTGACTGTAGACTATTGTCCGTTGACTATTGATTAAACAATCAAAAACTCTGCCTTACCTCGTAGCGTCCGCTATCGGCTGCCACGATGAAGTAGCCCTCAATCTCGGGATGGCGTTCACAGTAGGCCATGGCCGAGTCTACGCCTAATACCATGAAGGCCGTGGCCAGGGCGTCGGCTCGCATGCAGTTGTCGGCGATGACGGTGGCCGAGAGCAGGGAGTGTTGCACGGGATAGCCTGAGCGTGGGTCTATGGTATGCGCATATTTCACTCCGTCCTTATAGTAGAAGTTGCGGTAGTTGCCCGATGTGGCGATGGCGCAGTCGGTGAGGCGTAGCACTGTCTGCAACTCCTGGTTCACTGACAGTGAGTCGTCGATGGGCTTATTGATGCCTATGCCCCAAGGGTTGCCGTTCTTGTTGTGTCCTTTTATCACCACCTCGCCACCAATCTCCACCATATAGTTCTTTATGCCGCAGCGGTCAAATACGCGTGCCACGCAGTCGCTGCCATAGCCCTTGGCGATAGCGCTGAAGTCGAGCATGATGCACGGATCCTCTTTTGCGATGTATCCGTCGGTAAGTGTCACGCGGTGCATGCCCACTAGCGTCAGCAAACTGTCTATGGCGTCAGCATCTACGCCGTTGCCCTCCTTGAAGCCGAAGCCCCAAGCGTTGACCAATGGGGCCACTGTGGGGTCGAAGGCTCCGTGGCTCTCACGGTATATCGTCTCGGCATGGCGGAACACCTCGGTGAACAGCGTGTCTACCATGATGGTGTCGTTGTTGTTGACATGTGTGATGATGGAGCGTTTGTTGAAGGGGGACAGCGAGCCGTCGACCGCCTGCAGTACCTCTACGATGAGGGGCTGCAGGTCTTCGTTATGCTCATAGGTGATGGTATAGAGGGTACCGAATATCTTGCCCTGCTGGGTGTGATACACGTGTTTGCTGTCGTTGAGGATGATTACTGTACCTACGATGAGGAACAGCAGGAAGGGAAGATGCCAACGTTTGTTCATTTCGTTTAATGTTGAGTGTGAAGTGCTGTTTAATGCAACAGGTGCTCGAAGAGTATCTTGCTGCCGAGGATGATGAGCACGGCTCCACCGAAGGGCTCGACGGG
Source organism: Bacteroidaceae bacterium (assembly GCA_045654445.1). Taxonomy (GTDB): domain Bacteria; phylum Bacteroidota; class Bacteroidia; order Bacteroidales; family Bacteroidaceae; genus UBA1189. The sequence goes on from JAZONI010000123.1 coordinate 11,829, forward strand.
AAACTTCAACTTGTTGCCGATGAGGCTGCCGATGAAGCAGCCGCCCAAGGCAAACACGAAGGAGGCTATGCCGATGGCGAATAGGGGGAAGGCCAATTGCGGCAGTGTGTTCATGCCGATGCAGGTGAATGATATGCCTACGGCCAAGGCATCGATGCTGACAGCCAGTGACAGCGTGAGCACGGTGCCCATGCGTGTGGGGTCGAAGTGTTGCTCCTCGTCACCGCTGATGCCCTCGCGTATCATCTTTACACCCAGGAAGATGAGTATGGCAAAGGCTATCCAGTGGTCGTATTGCTCGATTAAGTGGTGTAAGTAGAACGAACCTATCCAACCGAGCAATGGCATCACCGCTTGGAACAGACCAAAGAAGAAGGCGATGGTCAGAAAATGGCGCATGCTGACGCGCTTGAGGGTGAGGCCTCCGGCAATGGCAACAGTGAAACTGTCCATGGCAAGGGCGATGGCGGTGAGCCAGACTTCGAGGGTGTTCATGGGAGGGTTGAGTGTTGAGGGTTGAGTGTTGAGGGTTGAGGGTTTGGGGTTGAGTGTTTAGGGTTGAGTGTTTAGTGGTGGAGATAAATCATAAATCCTCAGCCCCATTCCGTTTTATAATCTAAAATAATAACTTATCGTATAGGTTGCACCCAGTGTTGCTTTGTTTCCTGCGCCAAAACCAGGGATATACCATGGCCCGCCATTGGTGATGGGCGCTTTATGGAGGGGAATCTTGTATCGTAATGACCATCCTAGATAGAAGTTCTTGGCAATCTCGGCACGAACGCCACCTACGGCTTCGGCCCATATGGCACGGCAAGGCATGTCGGTAAACTGTACGGGGACCTCATCTCCCCACACGGGGTCTTTCAATGCTGGTGCATCTACCGAGTAGTTGAATGTCGTGCAGCCCACGCGACCGCCTAAGTAGATGTAGTTGGGGCGTCCGTTCTTGTACTGCACATTGTAGTCCAGGCCTATGCGGTAGTAGGGTGCTTGGGTGCGGTATCCTATATCGTAGAGGTGGCTTACCATGTTGGAGTGCCCATATCCTACCTCAGCTACGGGGAAGAAACGGTTCTTCAGATTTACAGCAAGTGCCGCCTCGGTACTATAAAACTTGTCCTTCATGAAGAACGGGTATATGTAGCCAAACACATCGCCCGAGAGGTATATGCCTTGGAAGGCTTTCTCCTGTGGGTGTGCTTGTGTCTTTGCTTGCGCACCTAGCGAACCCACACTAATCATTAGTGCGATAAATAACCTGAATGTTTTCGCGCTCATCATAGTTTACTTCCGGTGATTTAATGATTAGTGTATCTATAAACGTGTGGGTGCTATGTGTCGAGGTGATGGTGTGGAACATGGCTGTGCCGCAATCTACCGATACGAGGGTAGGGGTGTTGGTGTGGCTGATGCAGAGCGTGTCATACAACATTATGTCGCTGAAGTCGTAACAGAATATAAAGGTATCCGTTTCGTGTGTGTAACTTAGCGGGAAGGTCACCTCTGAGGCTGCTGGCAGGCGGTTCAGTATCACCGAGTCGCCCTGAGGGCGTACCACAAGCATGCTCAGCGAGACATTTTCAAACTTTATGGCATCGCCTAATGAATCGTAGAACACCATCTTGCCCATCACCGTGTTGTTGATGGGGCAGTCATCGCTCGAGCAGCTAGCCATGCCTGTGATGATGAGGCTGGCGGCTAGACTCATGACTATATGTTGCAGCCGTTTCATCAGAACTCCTTCTCTATCTTATAGTTGTTGCGTTCCTGTGCATTGCGGCTGATGAGTTCGCCCAAGAAACCAGTGAGGAACAGCTGGAAACCCAGCAGCATGCCCACCAGGGCAAGGTAGAAGTAGGGGCTGTCAGTTATCAGTGGGGCGGGGATGCCATTGGCCAGGTTGTATAGCTTGCTGGCACCGATGCCTATCACGCACATCAGGCAGATGAAGAACATCACCGAACCCCACAAACCGAAGAAGTGCATGGGTTTCACGCCGAACTTGGAGAGGAACCACAGTGTGATGAGGTCGAGGTATCCGTTGACGAAGCGGTCGAGGCCGAACTTCGTGCTGCCATACTTGCGTGCCTGGTGCTGCACCACCTTCTCACCGATCTTGGTGAACCCTGCGTTCTTGGCCAGATAGGGGATGTAGCGATGCATCTCTCCATATACCTCGATGTTCTTCACCACCTCTTTGCGGTAGGCCTTGAGACCGCAGTTGAAGTCGTGCAGGTTCTTGATACCCGACACCTTGCGTGCCGTAGCGTTGAAGAGTTTCGTGGGCAGTGTCTTCGACAGCGGGTCGTAGCGTTTCTGCTTGTAGCCCGACACCAGGTCGTAGCCCTCCTCCATCACCATGCGGTACAACTCGGGGATCTCGTCGGGCGAGTCCTGCAAGTCGGCATCCATCGTGATCACCACATCGCCCTCGGCGCGGTCAAAGCCGCAGTAGAGCGCGGGCGACTTGCCATAGTTGCGGCGAAACTTGATGCCCTTCACCTCGGGGTATGCAGCGTGCAACTCCTCAATCACACGCCATGAGTCATCAGTGCTACCATCGTTCACGAAGAGCACCTCATAGGTGTATTTGTTTGCGTCCATCACACGCTTGATCCATGCGTGCAGTTCGGGAAGGCTCTCAGCCTCATTGTACAAGGGTACGATAACGGAAATGTCCATGGTTCAATACTATTTGTCTACGGTCAACAGTCTACGGTCAACAGTCTGCCTTCCAGTTGGTTTGTTTTTATTTGTCTACGGTCAACAGTCTACGTTCTGCCTTCCGGTTGGTTTGTTTTTTTATTTGTCAACGGTCTATGTTCATCCTTCCGGATGGCATGTCTTCGTCTTATTTCCTCTTCTTTATAGTTAAAAACGCTGCTACGGGCAGTGCCACGATGATGCTCCACGACAGGTTGTTGCTCAGCATGCCGAGTGTCATGTCGATGGGTGTCATCGCTTTTATCTGTTCCGTTGTGGTGCGCAGCATGGTGATGTAATCGTCAATCGATGCCGCTATTTCTGCAGCCTCTTCGGCCATGCTTTCTGTTGCTACGGTTGTCGTGTCGATGATTGAGGGTGTTGCGATAGCCATCGTGTCAGTCATGGCTGCGGCGCCTTCGCCTGTGGGGGCTGTCAAGAGCGATGCCATCTGCTCTATGCTCTGCTCTAGTGTCCCCACCATCATGCCGCCATCGATAAAGGCAAAGTAGATGTAGTGGGCTGCCGATGCCAGCAGCGAACCGAAGCCCATCGTGAGCATGGCAAAGGCCAACGCATGGCTAAACGTTATATTGCCACCCATGTATCGGTTGCGGTAAAGCTTTGTCAAACGGTAGATGAGAAAGGGAACCATAAGTGTCAGCCCGAGGAAAAGCATACCAGCAAAGCTTGAACGAAGGCTCATGGGGAATAGACAGAACTTGCATATATAATATCCTCCCATTACTGCGCCAAAGTTCATGGCATAATGTATCAAGGAGGGATGTTGCTCTTTGGATTCCATAATCAAATTAGTCTATTTCTTCCTTTATATATTATAATAAGTGACAAATTTACGATTTATCTCTGAAAAAATCTAATGAATAAAGGAAAATAATGATGAAGGCTGTCAGAGAAGATCATGTTGTGGCTGTTCTTTGCGAACCTATATATGCAGTAAGCATAGGACGATATGTTAATCTTTAAAAGAGAAAAGGCCTGCCCTAGGGCAGACCTTTTCATATTTGAGGTATCTAGTATCAGATTAAGCCTCCTCAACAGCTGCCTGAGCCGCTGCAAGACGTGCGATGGGCACACGGAAGGGAGAGCAAGATACATAGTTCAAGCCTACCTTGTGGCAGAACTTAACTGATGAGGGCTCACCACCGTGCTCACCACAGATACCGCACTTGAGCTCGGGACGTACAGCGCGACCGCGCTCTACAGCCATCTCTAC
>JAZONI010000124.1:0-8241 GCA_045654445.1 Bacteroidaceae bacterium
GTAAGCGCGTACGCAAGAAAGACCTCGGTCTCATCGCTACCACTTATGGCTATGTTTATGTAGCACAGATTGCTATGGGTGCCGACCAGAGCCAGTGCCTCAAGGCTATCCGCGAGGCTGAGGCATATCCCGGTCCTTCACTCATCATCGCTTACGCTCCCTGTATCAACCACGGTTTGAAGAAGGGTATGGGTAAGGCACAGGCCGAGGAGGCTGCTGCCGTACAGAGCGGTTACTGGCACCTCTGGCGTTTCAACCCCGCACTCGAAGCCGAAGGCAAGAACCCCTTCACCCTCGACTCTAAGGAGCCCAAGTGGGAGGAGTTCCAAGACTTCCTCAAGGGCGAGGTGCGCTACGCATCAGTGATGAAGCAATACCCTGCCGAGGCTCAAGAACTCTTCGACGCTGCCGAGGAGATGGCCAAGAAGCGCTATGCTTCATACGTGCGCATGAGCAAGATGGAATATTGATTAAATTGACATCTATTCTCAACAAAAAAGACTGCCTAGGCAGTCTTATTTTGTTATCAACGCAATTAGTGAACATTCCCCATATATAGGGCTATAGGCTGGAAAACTGCGATATTATCTCCTCTATTCTATCCAAAGGCATCGTGATATCATATCTGACTTCATGAGAATTTTGCTATCTACAGTGTACAGTTGCTCCGCGCGAAATGTTATAAAATGTAAAAGAATAATCTTTATTCGTCAAATTATGTTATAATAGCTAGGAATGAATAGGAAACTTTTTGTCATATGAAAAGTTTCCGATAACTTTGTGCTTGATTTGAAGTATCAAAGAGCGATATGTGCACCGATAAAATAAACGAAAGGACCGATTTGCGTGACCGCATCGTAAAAACTGCCACCACGCTGTTTCAGCAGCATGGCATCAAGCAGGTGCGCATGGATGATGTGGCAAGCGCGTTGGGCATATCGAAAAAGACGCTCTATAGTGCCTTCGCCGATAAAGAGGCCATGCTGTTCGAAGTGGTAAAGTTGACCTCGGCATCATTCTGCGAGGCAATCAGAAACACGCTGCTGCAGTCAACCAATGTCGTGGAGCAGATTTTCTTACTCTACAAACGCGTCATCGAGCATAGCAGAGAGGTGAATCCGTTGTTTTTCACCGAACTGATACGCTATGCTGAGTTGGAAGCTTACTTTGACCGCATGCATACCGAGCACTTCGGCTATGTGAAGGGATGGTTGCAGGAGGGCGTAAAGCAGGGATTGTTGCGCGATGATATCGACTATGACGTGTTTCTCCAGCAAGACGGGTTCCAGATAGACAAACTGCTGAGCAACCCTTCGGTGCGCGAGTATCCGGCAGAGGTCATCTATAATTCGGTAGTCCTGGTACTGCTACGTGGCATGGCCACAGAAAAGGGATTGGAGATAATCAAGAATCTGAAATAATAACATATAATGAAGTTAATAATGAAAAAAATGTGGACTATCGGCATACGACCGATGATGATGGCTGCCCTGGCACTATGCACGCTGGGCGCTACGGCACAGGAGACACTGAGGCTGACGCTGGACCAGGCGATAGAGATCGCCTTGAGCGACAACCCCACAATCGAGGTGGCCGACCAAACTGTAGAGTTGAAGAAGATCTCTGACAAGGAGACCGTGATGGGTCTGCTACCCGAGGCTTCACTCTCGGGTGCATACACCCGCACCATCAAGAAGCAGACGATGGTGATGATGGGACAAAAGATTGAGATTGGTATCCCCAACCAGTATCAAGGTGGTCTGACGGTAAGCCTGCCCATATTTGCCCCCACACTCTACAAGAGCATGAAGCTCACCAAGACAGATGTAGCATTGGCCGTAGAGCAGGCACGTGCATCGAAGCAGGACCTCGTGAACCAGGTGACCAAGGCTTTCTATCAGATGTTGCTGGCACAAGACAGCTATGCCGTGCTGGAGAAGAGCTATGCACAGAGCGAGGCAAACTTCAACATCGTGAAAGCCAAGTTTGAGCAGGGCAAGGTGAGCGAATATGACAAGATCAGCGCTGAGGTACAAATGCGCAACCTGCAGCCCTCGGTAATCTCGGCACGTAACGCCGTAGAGCTCTCACGCCTGCAGTTGGTAGTGCTCATGAACATTGAGCCCGAAATCAACATCGTGCTCGATGGCAACCTTGCCGACTACGAGGAGGCAGTATTTGCCGGTGTGCTCACAGCAGACAACTCACTTGAGAACAACAGCTCACTGCAACAGATGGACTTGAATACCCGCATGCTGCAGCAGACCCTCTCGCTCAACAAGCAGAACTTCATGCCTATGGTGGCACTACAGTTCAACTACATGTACACCTGTATGACCGACAACTTCAAGTTCAAGGACTATGAGTGGAACCCCTACAGCAACGTATCGCTGAGCGTGAGCGTGCCCCTCTTCAAGTATAGCAACTTCTCAGCAATGAAGAAAACCAACATTCAGATTGCCCAGCTGATGAAGAACCGCGACTACACCGCACGCCAACTGGCTATGCAGCAGCAAAGCTACCTCAATAGCATGGCGGCAAGTGCCGAGCAGGTATCGAGCAACAAGGAGGCTATCACACAGGCTCAGAAGGGACGCGACATCGCAGAGAAGCTCTACGAGGTAGGCCGCGGCACCGTGCTCGAACTCAATAGCGCCGAGGTGGCTCTCACACAGGCTCGCCTCACCTATGCACAGTCAATCTACGACTACCTCACTGCCAAGGCCGACTTGGATAAGTTGCAGGGTAAGGAGTATGTGAAATAATAAGTTTATGGAGATAGAAGGAGATAAAGGAAGAATAATGGAGATAAAGGCCAACCTTTAGGTCGCCGCCCGTAGGGGCCAAAGGCATTTATCTCCCCAAAGGAAGAAGCGAATGTCTCCATTCAACAACTCCAACTCCCCTAAAAGAAAAAAAGAAACAATAAACATATAGAACAATGAAGAAAACAGTATTCTCGTTTGCAGCATTGGCCATGACCGCCCTGCTTGCTGCATGTGGAGGTCAGTCGCAAAAGGTACAGCCCACAGCGACTGTAGAAGAGGTGAAGCCCGCCGTGAAAGTGGCTCAAGTGTATGTGCGCCCCGTAGACCAGGTGCGCGACTATGTAGGTACCGTTGAGGCCGAGGTGAAGAACAACATCGCTCCCCAGAGCCCTGGCCGCATCAGCGAGATTTACGTTGAGGTGGGCGACCACGTGCGCAAGGGTCAGAAGTTAGTGAAGATGGATGCTGCCAACCTCAAGCAGCTCACCTTGCAGATTGAGAACCAGAAGGTAGACTTTGCCCGCATCAAGGAGCTCTACGCTGTTGGTGGTGTATCAAAGGCTGAGTTTGACAACGCCAAGATGTCGCTCGAAGTGGCCGAGACACAGTACAACAACATCATGGAGAACACTCAGTTGCTCAGCCCCATCGATGGTATCGTAACAGCTCGCAACTACGACAATGGCGACCTCTACTCAGGTGCTGCCATCCTCACCGTTGAGCAGATACGTCCCGTGAAGTTGCTCGTCAACGTATCAGAGAACTACTACTCAAAGGTAGAGAAGGGCGACAAGGCTACCATCACCCTCGATGCGCTGCCCGGCGAGTCATTCACCGCTACCGTATCGCTCAAATATCCTACCATCAATGCTGCTACCCATACCTTCCCCGTGGAACTCACCCTCGCCAACAAGGATGAGAAGGTGCGCCCCGGTATGTTTGCCCGTGCACAACTCAACTTCGGTACCGAGAGCCGCGTGGTAGTGCCCGACATGGCTATCGTGAAGCAGCCCGGTTCAGGCGAGCGCTTTGTATATGTATATAACCACGGCAAGGTAAACTACGTGAAGGTAGAGCTGGGCCAACGCCTCGGCGACGCCTACGAGCTGCTAGGTGGTGTATCCGACGGTGCTACCGTAGTAGTAGCAGGCCAAGGCCGCTTGACCGATGGCATAGAGGTGAGAGTGGAAAAGTAAATGCAATTTACAATTTGACAATTTACGATTTACTATTTATTCGACAATTGAATTATTTGACAATTGATTAGATTCTTGTAAATGGTAAAATCGCTAAATAGTAGATAAATTGTAAATAGTAAATTTGTAAATAGTAAATTAGGATTATGAGTTTATACGAAGGTTCGGTCAAGCGACCGATTATGACCGCACTCATCTTCGCCGCTATCGTGGTGTTTGGTGTGTACTCGGTCACCAAACTGCCCGTAGACTTGTACCCCAAGATGGATACCAACACCATTATGGTGATGACCTCCTACTCGGGTGCCAGTGCTTCGGATATTGAGAACAACGTAACACGCCCCTTGGAGAGCACGCTCAACTCGGTGGCTAACCTCAAGCACATCACTTCGAAGTCATCAGAAAACATGTCGCTCATCACCCTCGAGTTTGAGTTCGGACATGACATCGACGACCTCACCAACGACGTGCGCGACAAACTCGACATGATATCATCGGCCCTGCCCGATGCGGTGAGCACACCCATCATCTTGAAGTTCGACTCCGACATGATGCCTATCCTCATCCTCTCGGTACAGGCCGACCAGTCTACCAACGGACTCTACAAGATCCTCGACGACAACGTGGCCAACCCCTTGGCACGTATCCCCGGCGTAGGTTCGGTATCTATCGGTGGTGCTGCCGAGCGTGAGGTATATGTATACTGCGACCCCGTGAAACTCGAGGCCTATAACCTCAGCATCGAGGCTATCAGCAGCATCATCTCTGCCGAGAACATGAACATCCCCGGCGGTACCTTTGACATCGGTAACGAGAGCTTCCCCCTCCGCGTAGAGGGTGAGTTCAAGGACCCCAAGGAGATGGAGAATATCGTAGTGGCCTCAATGAACGGCAGCGACATCTACCTGCGCGATGTAGCCGAGGTAGTCGACACCATTCAGGAGCGCGGCCAGATGACCTATACCAATGGCGTGCGCGGTGCTACCATCATCGTGCAGAAGCAGTCGGGTGCCAACTCTGTAGAGATCTCTAACAAGGTGCTCAAGATGCTGCCCAAGCTGCAGGAGAACCTCCCCTCTGACGTGAAGATCGGCCTCGTAGCCAACACCTCCGAGAACATCGAGAATTCTATCAGCGGCTTGGCCGAGACCGTGTTCTATGCCCTTCTGTTCGTCGTTGTCGTGGTATTCCTCTTCCTCGGACGCTGGCGTGCCACCTTCGTTATCGCCATCACCATCCCCATTTCGTTGGTGGCCTCATTCATCTACTTGGCCATCTCTGACGGTTCGCTCAACATGATTTCGCTGGCGTGTCTCTCTATCGCCATCGGTATGGTGGTGGACGATGCCATTGTAGTGCTCGAGAACGTTACCACCCACATCGAGCGTGGTGCCGACCCCAAACAGGCAGCTATCCATGCCACCAATGAGGTGGCCATCTCCGTAGTAGCCTCTACACTGACGATGATTGCCGTGTTCTTCCCCATGACACTGGCTGGTGGCATGATGGGTATGATGTTCAAGCAGTTGGGTTGGATGATGTGTGTTATCCTCACCGTATCTACCGTATCGGCCCTCACTTTGACCCCCATGCTCTGCTCACAACTGCTGAAGTTGAAGAAGAAGCACAGTTCGGCCTACAACATCATCTATGTGCCCATCGAGCGCATGCTCGATAAGCTCGATGCCTGGTATGGCCGCATGATTGACAAGGCCGTGCGTCACCGCAAGATGGTGCTCTCTGTCTGCGTCATCCTCTGCGTAGCCTGCTTCTTCACCGCCAAGTATGTAGGCTCGGAGTTCTTCCCCGCATCCGACGACAGCCGCCTCACCGTGCGCCTCTACATGCCCATCGGCACCCGCACCGAGCGCACCCATGCCATCACCAAGGAACTTGCCGATAAGTGGATGGCTGACTTCAAGGATGAGGCCCGCGTAGTGAACTATACCGTAGGCCAGGCCAGCGAGGACAACACCTTCGCCTCTATGCAGGACAACGGTAGCCACATCGGTTCGTTCAACATCACCCTCGTCGACCCCGATGAGCGTGAGCGCACCCTCTTCGAGATCTCCGAACTTATCCGTGCCGACCTGGGCCGCTACCCAGAGATTGAACGCTTCACCGTAAGTGCCGGTGGTAACTCGGGTATGGGTGGACAGTCATCGGTAGACTTCGAGATCTATGGCTACGACTTCGACGCTACCGACAAGGTGGCCAAGGAGTTGCGCAACGAGTTGCTGAAGATCAATGGTGTCAGCGAGGTACGCATCAGCCGCTCTGACTACCAGCCCGAGATACAGGTCGACTTCGACCGCGAGAAACTCGCCCGTCACGGCCTCAACCTCTCTACTGCTGCCACCTACCTGCGCAACCGCATCAATGGTTCTACCGCTTCGTACTACCGCGAGGATGGCGACGAGCACTATATCAAGGTGCGCTATGCCCCCGAGTTCCGCACCAGCATCGAGGATATCGAGAACATCCTCATCTACAGCAACAACGGCGGTTCAGTACGCATCAAGGATGTGGGTACTGTCGTAGAGCGCTTCTCGCCCCCCTCAATCGAGCGTAAGGACCGCGAGCGTGTCAACACCGTGAAGGCCATCATCAATGCCGGTGTGCCCATGGGCGTTGTCGTTGCCGAGTCCAACAAGGTCATCAAGGGCATGGATATCCCCTTGGGCATCAACGTCAACCTCGCCGGTGACTTCGAGGAGCAGCAAGAGTCATTTGGCGACCTCGGCCTGCTCGGCGTGCTCATCATCCTGCTCGTGTTCATCGTGTTGGCATCACAGTTCGAGTCGTTCACCGACCCCTTCATCATCATCACCGCCGTGCCCATGTCTATCGCAGGTGTAATCCTTGCCTTGGCCATCACCGGCACCAACCTCAACGTGATGAGTATGATGGGATGTATCATGCTCTTCGGTATCGTGGTGAAGAACGGTATCGTGCTCATCGACTACACCAAATTGTGCCGCGAGCGCGGACTGAGTGCCGTACAAGCCTCTATCGCTGCTGCCAAGAGCCGCTTGCGTCCCGTGCTCATGACCACCCTCACCACCATCCTCGGTATGGTGCCCATGGCGCTCGACCAGGGTGAAGGTGCAGAGATGTGGCGCCCCTTGGGTGTATCGGTAATCGGTGGTCTCACCGTATCTACCATCCTCACCCTCGTGCTCGTGCCCGTACTCTACTGTATGTTTACCGGTGTAGGCATCAAGCGTGCACGCCGCAAGCATAGCAAGCAACTTGCTCTCGATGCATACTGGGAAGAGAACAAGGGTTCGATGATCAAGAGCAAGAAGAGAAAGTAAGAAGCGGCCTCCCCTAACCCCTCCCAAGGAGGGGAACTTCAGGCTCCGCTAATAATAAGAATAGTTAACTGTTAACTTAAAAAAGTCCTCCTCACGATGCTCGCATCACCCCTCCTTGGGAGGGGCAGGGGGAGGCCTCGTTTTAACATGAAATCCGTATTTATCGCCTACGACCAGGCCTACCAAGAGAAGATACTCTTTACGCTCGACCACATGAACTGCCGTGGATTCTCCATGTTCCCTCAAGTGCAGGGACGCGGCAGCAAGACCGGTGAGCCCCATTATGGCAGTCACGCATGGCCCTCCATGTGTTCGGCTATCCTTACCGTAGTACGTGACGAGCAGGTCGATCCTCTGCTTGCAGAGCTTCACCGCATCGACAAGGAGACCGAGCGTCTCGGCCTCCGCGCCTTCGTGTGGGATGTCGAGAAGACCATCTGACATGTCAACGAACGTACTGAGACAGCGAGGCATTGCCTCGCTGTCTTCTTTATATCCCCATACACGACACTACGCCAAGGGTACCGGCGATGGCGGTGAGCACGGTGATCAGGAGTTTCAGAATTTCTTTCCAGTTAATTTTCATGGGATGATTTTTGATTTATGATTTTGATTTTTTGTCAAGGTTCGTGCCAGCGAGCGCATGTAAACTCGTTTACAATGCTCAGCGAGTGCAGCCGAAGCTCAAAGACGGAGTCTTTAACGGTCTACGGTCGCCTCGCAGAGTAATTATCTCACGCAGACTCCGCGGACTTGCGCAGAACTTTTCTCTTTTTGTGCACACAAAATCCACGAAACTCGCAGAAGCACGCATCGTTTCACTCGCGTGTGTCGGCTTTGCCGAGTGCTTTCATCCGGAGGCAATTGTCAAATAATTAAATTAAACTTCGTTTTTAGTTTGGCTGCGCTCGTTGAGCGATTTGTAAACAAGTTTACATCGCACTCGCTGGCACAAACTTT
>JAZONI010000125.1:0-2474 GCA_045654445.1 Bacteroidaceae bacterium
AAACTCATCAATTATATCTGAAAACCGAGGACAGCTTCGACTTCCAATGGCGGGCCACGCCCCGAAAGGGGTAACCTTGAGTCGGTGGATTACAAAGGGGGCGAGCACTCAAATCCTATTTCTCGGAGTTTCATCGCATCAATCCGGCACGACTTCCTTTTTTTTAATAACATTAAGGTCATATAGACTTTTCCTCTTGCCCTAGGTGTGGGGCAATCCTGTAGAATATAGGTATAAAAACATAGGGCAGACCGTAGTCTGCCCTATGTCATTTATCCTTGCGTCGGATTACTTGATGCCGAGCTTCTTGCGGATATCCTTGGGGATAGCGTTCTTGTGAACAACGATGTTCATGGTCTTGTAGCGAGTGAATGCCTTAGATGCATACCAGATACCCTTGTAGGTACCAGCCTCACCCCATGAGTTCTTCACCATGTAGTACTCAACACCGTTCTGGTCCTTTGCGATACCGTAGATCTGCATACCATGGTCATCGGTAGTTTCCCAGTTGTCGTAAGCAAGCTGACGCTCCTCTTGTGTGCACCACTTCTCTGTTGAGGGCTTGGGAGTATTCTTCTTCTCCTCCTCGCTCAACTTAAGCCACTTTGCCATGTCAGAACCCTCGAGGTCAGCGCTCTTGCTCTTGTCGGGCATGTTAGCCACGCCGTTGCGTGAGAAACCGTTTTCGCTCACGTCAGAACCCCATGCGATGGTGTAACCCTCCATGATAGCGTTGTCAAATACCTGCATCAACTCGTCGATGGGGAGGTTGTATGACTGTGCCCAACGCCAGTTGTCCTGGATTTCAAGAACGAATGAAGAGTAGAAGGGGTGGTGTGTGTAAGAGGTCAATGATACGTAGTCAGAGGCGTTGAGGCCGGTAGACTCGTAGAATGACTTCGGTGTGTACTCCTTACCGTTGTAGGTGAACTTCTCGGGACGTACGCCGAGGTAGATGTCGTGGATAGCCTCGATAGCCTTCTTCCATAACATGTTGCCGTTAGCGTCGCTCTGCAAACTGCGGTGCTTGCCCTTAGCGATAGCTGCTACTACTGCATCGCTCACTGCGGTGAGTTCGTTGTGGTTGCTCAAGGTCTCACCATACATTGCACCGGGACGCATCTCCTCCTCGGGAACAAGACCAAACTTCTCCATGCCGTAGAGCACGTCGTAGAAAGAACCACCCTGTGAGAATGAGATATCACCATGGGTGCGAACAGCCTTGTCGGCACGATCAAGATAGGTGTTGTGAACAATGAACATCTCAGAGAAGTCGAACTCGCCTTTGCCCATGCGGAGCAACTCTGACTCGATGAATGCGAGGCTTGAGTAGCACCAGCAGGTACCGGCACGGTTCTGGTTCTTGATAGAGGTGATGGGGTTCTCCTTCACGGTGGTGAATACGAAACCCTCCGCATCTTGTGCGAAAGCACCGAAGGTCATGAGACCTGCGAGTGCAAGTGAAAAGAATCGTTTTGTCATATTGATAAATTGTGTTTAATTGGTTGTTGTTTACTAAACTATTTGCAAAGATAGTTAAAAGTTTGGGATTTCTTATCCTTTGCCCTGTTTTTCTTCTATATAATAGGTATATAGACGCTCAGATACTATTCGGCGAGGGGGGCCTCGTCGGGGTGTTGGGCATAGTATTCGTCCCACTCGCGTTGTACGGCTTCCCAATCTACGGCTTCGCCATCGGCGATTGCTTCGGCTTGGATGAGTGTCTCATCGTGTCGCTTCTTCTCGGCATGGCGGAGACGCATGGCTTCGATGGTGGCTTCGTCGAGTACATGGATGCAGCCACGACGGATGCAGTCGTGAAGGTCATTGGGGCCGAAGGCCTTTCCTTGTACGTTGAAGTCGGCTATGCTGAACTCGAATACAGTACGCAGTGTGTGTCTCACCATCTTCTGTTGTGTGCGGTTGCCCGCCATCTTGCGGCCAAGCAACTTGGCAATGATGTCAATCTCGCGTTGCGAGAACTTGTTTCTTCCCACGGTGTTTGTTGTTGATTTGTTTTTTTTGCATGCAAAGATAATGAAAAGGATTGAATGAACATAGTGTTGGAGAAGTGGGGCGAGAAAAAGTTAAATAAATTTGGTAATCTGCTTGATTTGTAGTAATTTTGTGCCCGATTTAGATATATCAACATAATGTCTAACGTAATTAATTAATTTTTAAGTATTAACCTAATGGAAAATTTAAAAAACATTGCTCCCGTAGAAGGTTTCGACTGGGAAGCGTATGAAAAAGGTGAGTCGCTCGCTGGCGTATCACACGAAGAGCTTGAGAAAGCTTATGACAACACCCTTAACAAGGTGGGCAACAATGAAGTTGTTGAAGGTACCGTAATCGGTATGAACAAGCGCGAAGTAATCGTTAACATCGGTTACAAATCAGACGGTATCATTCCTACAAGTGAGTTCCGTTACAATCCCGAGTTGACCATTGGTGACAAGGTGGAGGTATTCATC
>JAZONI010000126.1:0-4499 GCA_045654445.1 Bacteroidaceae bacterium
AGAAGTCGTCGATGAATGCTTAGCTGCTGACATTAAAGAGATAGCAGCGATTAAGGCGCTCAAAGACCATCCGAACCTTTTAGTATTCCCACATAGCTTTAAGGAATACGATGAAGGGTTTGGGGAGCGGTGTATCTGTACTTTCGATGAAGAAGAGAAGAAGATTTATACAAACAACATCGTAGGATTTATAGGCAAAAATAAGGCGCAACTCACCATACGCTCGCGCTTTACCAAGAACTTAGATGAGAAGAATGATGAGGATTTCTTCTTGCATTATATGTTGCAAAAAGTCTTCGGAGTTCACATCTTCGACATGAAGCATACGACGAGCAAGGAAAAGGTCTTCGACTTCTCACTTTATCTATTTCCTCATTTTCTCAAAAAGGCTCTTCGCCAAGGTGTGTACAGAGAATACCAAACAAGACATTACAATGATGCGAATGTAAGAGGCACTATTGAGGTCAACAGACATCTACGTGTTAATATGCCATTTGCGGGAAATATAGCCTATCGCACGAGAGAGTATCTGCACGATAATGACACTACGCAACTTATTCGTCACACCATCGAGCATATACGTTGCCACAAATGGGGAGGCAACATCTTGAGTTGTGATGCAGAAACAAAAGATTTCGTTTCGCAAATCACGCAAGTGACAGAGAGTTATCAGAAGAGTCAACGACAGACTATCATCAATAGAAACTTAAAGCCTGTACGGCACTCGTTATATACCGAGTATGAACCGCTGAGAAAGCTATGCTTACAAATTCTACGACACGAACACTTGAAGTATGGTCAGAAGAAGGACGAGATATACGGAGTGTTGTTTGATGGTGCTTGGCTTTGGGAGGAGTATTTAGGCATAGTATTGAAAGAGAGTTTCAATCATTACCTTAAAGGAAGAAGGAAAAGATGGAAACTTTTTGATACTGGGCAACAGATAATCCCCGACTATCTATCAAAGGACTTCTCTGTTGTTGCTGATGCAAAGTACATATTGTTAGACAGGCAGAAGAGCTACAGAAACGAAGAAAATGCTACTGCTATATATTATAAGACCATTACTTACATGTATAGATGGAATGCAAAGATTGGGCTATTGCTTCACCCTGTGTCTGATAGCGACTCTGTAAAGATAAGCAGACATCAAATTATAGACACTGAAGGATGTGTTGTTAAAGTAGGATTCCCAATACCTAAAGACGCTGCAACATTTAATGAATTCTATAGTTTGATGGGAATGAACGAAGATTTGTTTAGAGCAGAATGTAATAAGTTACATAATCAATTCAAATAAAATAAGAAAAGCTATGTGATGCAAAGACATGCAGACATAAAGGACTTGCGAAAACAGAAAAGCAAGAAGCAGGGCGCACCTTTGCTTCTTGCTTTTTTTGTGTGGGGATCTGTATCAATGGCATCAGCGTTTGCCGAAATACATATCGAGCAACTGACGTGCCGCCACAAACGAGGTGAGCTCACCATCGAGCACCTGGCGCTCCTTGTAGGCGAGCATCGAGGCGATGGTGGGGTTGTGGTAGAAGCTATCGCGCAGGGCTTCGTTGATGGTTTCGTACATCCAGTACTTGGCCTGCTCGTTGCGGCGGTGATTGAAATAGCCGTTCTTCTTGACGAAGTCGATATAGTCGAACACCATGGTCCACACCTCCTCGATGCGCAACCCGTAGAAGCCGGAGTAGGTGAGCACCTGGGGTGTCCATCCGCTCTCGGAAGCGGGGAACAGGTGGAGGGCGTTGCGGAAGTGTGAGGCGGCCAGCTCGGCACGCTCGGCATTGTCGCCATCGGCCTTGTTGATGACTATGCCATCGGCCATCTCCATGATGCCGCGCTTGATACCTTGCAACTCGTCGCCCGTGCCTGCGAGTTGGATGAGGAGGAAGAAGTCGACCATGGAGTGCACGGCGGTCTCGCTCTGGCCCACGCCTACCGTCTCAACGAAAATCTTATCGAACCCAGCGGCCTCGCATAGCACGATGGTCTCGCGGGTCTTACGCGCCACGCCTCCCAAAGAGCCTGCCGAGGGGCTGGGGCGTATGAAAGCATCGGGGTGCACGGAGAGCTTCTCCATGCGGGTCTTGTCACCCAAGATGCTCCCCTTGGTCTTCTCGCTCGAGGGGTCGATGGCGAGTACGGCCAGCTTGCCTCCGTAGCGCTCGAGCACATGCAGGCCGAAGGCATCGATAGAGGTGCTCTTGCCTGCTCCGGGCACACCGCTGATGCCGATGCGCACCGAGCCACCCGTGTGGGGGAGACAGCGCTCGATGACCTCTTGCGCTATCGCCTGATGCTCGGGGAGGAGGCTCTCGACAAGCGTCACGGCACGCGAGAGCATGGTGACATCGCCCTTGACAATACCCTCGACATACTCGGCGGGGGTAAACAGGCGCTTGCGCTTCTTGGGCTTCATGTAGGGGTTGACCATCGAGGGCTGCTCGATGCCGGCATTGACGGTGAGGCCCTTGTATATATCGTCGTTTTCGGGGTGTTGCATGGCGTGATGTGTTGGTAAATAGTGATGCAAATGTAGGGAAAATATTTTCTATTTCGTCCCATACAGGCCGAAAATCGCAAGTTAGGACATAAAATATGCGTGCAATCCATTTTTTTGCATTACCTTTGTTTCTGAAAAAGAAGGAAGAGAGAGATGCAGCAGTACTCATCGACATTGCTGGAAAGAGCCGTGGGCGAATTTGCCAAGCTCCCGGGCATAGGGCGCAAGACCGCACTGCGCCTGGTGCTGCACCTGTTGCGCCAGCCGGTGGAGGATGCCGAGGGCTTTGCCGAGGCGGTGGCCACGCTGTGCCGCGAGGTGAAGTACTGCAAGGCGTGTCACAACATCTCGGACAGCGACATCTGCGAGATATGCTCGCAACCCTCGCGCGATGCCTCTACGGTGTGCGTGGTGGAGACGGTGCGCGACGTGATAGCGGTGGAGAACACATCGCTCTACCGCGGACTGTACCACGTATTGGGCGGAGTGATATCGCCCATGGATGGCATAGGCCCTGCGGACCTGCAGATAGACAGCCTCGTGGAGCGCGTCAAGAGCGGTGAGGTGAAGGAGGTGATCTTTGCCCTCAGCCCCACGATGGAGGGCGACACGACGAACTTCTACATCTACCGCAAGCTGGCAGGAACGGATGTGCGCATGTCGGTGCTCTCGCGTGGTATCTCGGTAGGCGACGAACTGGAGTATGCCGACGAGGTGACCCTGGGACGCTCGATAGTGAACCGCATGCCCTTTACAGGAAAAACATATTAGCAATAAACTACCCCCAACCACTAAACTCTAAACACTAAACACTAAAACACTAAAACACTAAACCAACAATGACAGACTACAAGAAGATAAGCTTGAAAATACGTTTCGTATATGCAGCCTTGCTGGCCGCCGTGGCTACATGGGCCGTGCTGTGTGAACTGCATGTGATACCCGCTGAGGGTATGATGCTGGGTATAGACCCCGGCAGGATGTACATCATCGAGGTGGGCATGCTATTTGCCGTGGGCTTCGGCATATTGGCCGCACTCAAGGGCTTCAACTGGTACCTGACACACAAGATACAGCCAGCCGAGGGCGAACACAAGGTGAACATGTATTCGGAGATGAGCATTGCCCGAATCTGCCTACTGGGGGCACTGATGATAATGGGGGCCGTGTTCTACTATGCCACACTGGAAAACTGGGGCATGTACTACGCCCTGGCCGCCTTCGTGACATCGCTCTTCTGCCTGCCATCGGCCGAGGGAGTGGAGATAGAATTGAACATAAAGAAATAGTTTTCATCCCTCATCTTTCCACTTTACACTTCCATGATCCTCTCCGTCGTCATCGTCAACTACAACGTCAAGCACTACCTGGAGCAATGCCTCGAGTCGGTGTGCCGCGCATCGGAGGGGCTGCAGGTGGAGGTGTTCGTCGTGGACAACCTATCGACGGACGGCTCTATCCCCTACCTGCGGACACGATTCCCCGAGGTCAACTTCATCGAGAACAAGGAGAACGTGGGCTTTGCCCGCGCCAACAACCAGGCGATACGCCTTGCGAAAGGGAAGTACGTATTGCTGCTCAACCCCGACACCATCGTGACGGAGCATACCTTCGCCGACTTCATCACGTTCATGGACGCTCACCCCGAGGCAGGTGCGACAGGTGCCTACATGCTGCGCACCGACGGCACCTTTGCCCCCGAGAGCCGCCGCGGATTGCCCACCCCCTTCGTGGCTTTCTGCAAGATGTCGGGCCTGGCGTCGCTGTTTCCCAAGTCACGCCTGTTTGGCCGATACTACATGCGCTACCTCGACGAGAACGAGACCAACGAGATAGAGGTCATCTCGGGCGCTTTCATGTGGCTGCGCCGCGAGGCTTTGGACAAGGCGGGACTGCTCGACGAAGACTTCTTCATGTATGGCGAGGACATAGACCTATCGTACCGCATCGTGAAGAGCGGATACAAGAACTATTTCCTCCCCTC
>JAZONI010000127.1:0-2771 GCA_045654445.1 Bacteroidaceae bacterium
TGTCCCATCTGAACGAAAGTGTCAATACCCACAGCATGGAATAAAGGGAAACGTAAACCTCAACAGTATGGCTATAGAAAAGGTGTAAATCTTTCCAGCTAATGAAGCAAAAAACCGTCTACTAAAATCAGGAAAAGACATAACGCCATACGAACATGAAGACGCAAACTCTCAGATCATGCCACTGCCAACCGATTTATGAACTTTTGTAACCTGAAAAACGAGCAAAATTACAGTGATCGCTTACGCAGATTTTCATTCTGTCGCCTCGGACAATAAACGACGAAGTGGACATTTGTACACAGCGTCCGCCTTTAGTCGGTTGATTATATTGAAGTTAAACTGTATTGGCGGACACTGGCAGATAGAAACGGAAAAGACCTTTTTATAGCGATGTTTCTACAGCTTTGGCCCTTTCGGGATAATTATTAATCGCCCCTCATCATCCGAGTATTTAACGTATGAATGTATATGAGGTAGATTGTTCTATTCTAATTATTATTGTTAGTTGATGTAAAAAATAATCCCTTTCGGGTACATTGTAAAGAAAAATCACTACATTTGTACCCGAAAGGGTTGAAAACAATGGAGAACCTGTTGCTTTTATACCCGTAAGGGATGATATTTTAGTGATAGATTTATGGATATAGGAGAATATATTCGTGCAAAAAGGAAACTGCACAGCCTCACTCAAGTGGAATTGGCTGAGAGGAGCGGTGTAGGCGTACGTTTTGTGCGTGAGCTGGAGCGAGGTAAGGCTACCGTACAGCTCGATAAAGTTAATCAAGTGCTCTCGCTCTTTGGTGAAGAACTGAGACCTGCAAGAATTGAAAGCTTATGACCAGAGCAAAAGTATGTATAAATGACTCTTTTTGTGGTATTCTGACGGAAGATCACAATGGCTATCACTTTGTCTATGCTGTAGAGTATTTATCGACCGAAGGGGCTGTACCTTTGAGTCCTACTATGCCACTGCAAAGGGAGGAATACACGAAGGAGTTTATGTTTCCTGTGTTTGATGGTCTTATCCCTGAGGGGTGGATGCTCGACATCGTTGACCGTAATTGGAAGATAAATCCTCGGGATAGGATGAGACTCTTGCTTTTGTGTTGTAAAGATTGTATAGGTAACATCAGTGTACGGGAATATGATAAATGATAGCAAAGTGAATAGATGTCTGTATTGTTACGAGGAATTGCCCGATGGCACCACGGAGCATTATCACTCCAAATGTGCGAAGAGGCTGTTCGGTAATCCGCATGCTCCGTTATTGCCATATACCAGAGATAATATAGAGGAATTGGCTTTACATATTCTGGAAAGCAGCACCTCAATTACGGGAGTACAGCCTAAGCTGTCGCTCGACATTAACCGTGGTGGCAAGAATGAACCCGACAAGTTGACCATCGTAGGGCTGTGGGGTAACTTCATTCTGAAGCCTCAGAGTCCCAAGTATAGGGCGATGCCGGAATTGGAAGACCTTACTATGAAGCTTGCCGAGGCTGCAGGCATTGCTACAGCTGTGCATGGCCTTGTGATGATGCTGGATGGTGAACTTGCCTATATCACTCGGCGTATGGATAGGGGTGTTGACGGTAAGAAATATTCTATGCTCGATATGTGCCAGCTCACCAACAGGCTGACCGAGCACAAGTACCGTGGAGCCTATGTGCAGCTGTCCGATACAATAAAACGCTATTCGGCTACCCCGTTGCTCGATGTACAGCGTTTTTGGGAAATAGTGATATTTTCTTGGATTTCAGGAAACTCGGATATGCACTGCAAGAACTTTTCACTGATAGAACGTGAGGGAGTAGGCTACCAGCTATCACCGGCGTATGACCTGTTGGCAGTGTTGCTCACAGGTATTGATGACAGCGATGAATTGGCAATGCCGCTCATAGGCAATGGAGTGGAAGACAATCAATCTATAGCAGGATTTGATAGAGCTGCATTTGTGGAGGCAATGAGAATGTCGGGCATAAATCAGAAGATTGCTGTTCGGATTATTGACAAACTCATCTCTCACCTTGAACGCTGGTATAGAATAATTGATTCGTCTTTCCTTTCCGATGAACTGAAGGATGCCTACAAGTCGGTGGTAGCCGATAGGGTGAAACGTCTAGAAAATAAAGGCTAATAATATAGCTATTAAACACCCCTCATCATCCGAGCAGCAGGATGGTGAGGGGCTTCTTTAGGTTTACTCTATCGGGAGCAGTGAGTGCCTTGCTTCATCGTAGACCACACGAATGTAACGGATGGTCTGCAGCCCCGTGTCCTTACTCATGATAGCCATGAGGTCTATTCCTCGCCGTCCCAATTCACGGATGAGAGCAGCGGAGTAGCATGATTGCTCTGCCGTCCATCCCCGTGAGGAGGCAAGGCTGTTAAAGTTAGTTACTAGTTGATGGATCGTTTCGCTTGCGAAACGTGCTTCATAGAAGCCGATACGCTCCTTGGCGTAAGAGTCTGTCTTTGTCATAATCGGATGTTTTTTGACGTTAATAAATCTGTCCACATCGCAACAAAGTTGTTTGCCTTTATTCAAAGCGCTACAACTTCTGAACCACCGTGGCATCCCTGCTCGGTTGGTGCAGCGCTACACTGCTCTGGATGTTTCGGGAGACAAAGATAGTGCAAGCCGAGAGAAATGCCAAATTTATTTAGGTATTTCCGAGGCGTAGCCTATCTTCAAGCAACAAAGTTGGTTAAAGATAGTGCAAAATAGAGAACTATGCAATTGTTGTTTTCTATGAAAAGAAAAAGAG
>JAZONI010000128.1:0-63755 GCA_045654445.1 Bacteroidaceae bacterium
GAGAACTTCTCATACAACACCTCTATCAGCGCCTTCATGATCTGCGTGAACGAGCTCTCGTCGCTCAAGTGCACCAAGCGCGAGGTGCTGATGCCTCTCGTAGTAGCCTTGGCACCCTTCGCACCTCATGTGTGCGAAGAGCTGTTCGAGCTGCTCGGTGGCACAGGCTCTGTGTGCGATGCCCAGTGGCCCGTATTCAATGAGGAGTACCTCAAGGAGGACAGCGTAGTGTACTCAATCTCGTTCAACGGAAAGACCCGCTTCACTATGGAGCTGGCTGCCGACCTGGACAATGCTGCGATTCAAGAGACTGTGCTCGCCAATGAGAATACACAGAAGTACATCGATGGTAAGACAATCCGCAAGGTCATCGTCGTGCCGAAGAAGATAGTGAATATTGTGATTAGTTAAGAATTAATAGTGAAAAGTAGAGAGAACTGTAGATGGCTCCTCTACTTATCACTTTCACATTTTACTCTTATAACCATGCAAACTTTTTTGTTAGACAACAAGCACAAACTACTACGTGAGGTAAAGGATTATTTTGCCATAGCTTTCGGGTTGTTTATCTATTCTTTGGGTTGGAGTTGCTTTATGCTCCCGTATCAAATTACTATGGGTGGTGTTACGGGTATAGCAGCTATCGTCTTTTATGCTACTGGTATAGACATGCAGCTGGTGTACCTTAGTATTAATGCCGTGTTGCTACTTTTTGCTCTTCGCCTTCTTGGATGGAGGTTCTGCCTTAAGACAATTTATGCAGTAGGCATGCTTACCGTAATGCTTGATGTTACCCAAACATGGTTTATGGATGAGAATGGGCAATTTATGCAGCTTCTTGGTCCAGGTCAAGACTTTATGGCTTGTGTGCTTGGTGCAGTGGCAGCTGGAATCGGAGTTGGTCTTGCCTTTACCCATAATGGAAGTACGGGTGGTATGGATATTGTCAATGCCATCATTAATAAGTTCCGCAATATCAGCTTTGGACGTGCTACGATGATTTCAGATATTATAATCATCAGTAGTTGTTATTTTGTGTTCAATGACTGGCGTCGTGTGATGTTTGGCTTTGTTGCACTCGTCATCATGAGTGTTACCCTCGACTACTACATCAATAGTACCCGTGGCTCAGTGCAGTTCCTTATTTTCTCTAATAAGTATGAGGAAATAGCTGACTACATCAACTCTAAATTACGCCGTGGTGTTACCGTGCTCGATGGAACGGGATGGTATAGTAAAACTCCACGTAAGGTCTTGGTTGTATTGGCTAAGCGGCAAGATGCTGTAAATATCTTCCGTGTTATCCATGATATCGACCCCAATGCCTTCGTATCGCAAAGCAACGTGACGGGAGTGTATGGAGAAGGATTCGATAAGATTAAGGTAAAGTAATAACCTAAAAGAGTGAGTTCATCGTAGATCTTCAGTGAATTCACTCTTTTGCTATTATAAACATACATTAAGAATGAAACAAAAAATAGTATTCGCTACTAATAATGCACATAAGCTAGAAGAGGTGGCTGCCATGTTGGGAGAAGCATATGAAGTGTTGAGCCTGCGTGAGATAGGCTGCGATGCCGATATCCCCGAAACAGCAGAGACCTTTGCAGGCAATGCGATGCAAAAAGCAAGGTATGTTAAAGAGCACTATGGGTACGATTGCTTTGCCGATGATAGCGGTTTAGAAGTAGATGCACTTGACGGAGCACCTGGCATATATAGCGCTCGCTACAGCGGAGGAGGCTCAGAGGCCAATATGGACAAGCTTTTGCATAATTTAACAGGGAAAAGTGACCGCGGCGCACAATTTCGTACAGTTATCGCGTTATTAATAGGTGAAGAGACCCAATTGTTTGAAGGCATTGTGCGTGGTTCTATCATCGAAGAACGCCGTGGAGAGGCAGGATTCGGTTACGACCCAATCTTCGTGCCTGATGGCTATGAGCAAACTTTTGCTCAGTTAGGTAACGAGGTGAAAAACCGTATTAGCCATCGCGCCAAAGCAGTGGAACAGTTGGTGCGATATCTAAACAACATGAAATAAAGAATGAGACGAACAACCCTACTGACATTAACATCCCTACTATGCTGCCTAATAATGCATGCGCAAGGAAGCATCGGCTCGTGGCGCTCGCATGTGGCCTACCATAATGCGACACAATGTGTGGCGACAAATGGGAAGGTGTATGTGCTGAGCGATGGATCTTTGTATTCGTATAGTCCTGCAGATGAATTTGTAGAGACCTACGACAAGGCCAATAGTCTCAGCGACCAAGGAATAAGGCACATTGCTGCCGATGAGCAGTCGGGAACACTCGTCATCATCTATAACAATGCCAACATTGATCTACTGCGCCATGATGGGACAGTGGAAAACATCACCGACTATGCCAATAAAACAACTTTAGACCCCATGGTCAACGATGTACGTATAGCAAATGGTAATGCCTATCTATCGACTAACTTCGGACTCACAGTGCTAAATATTGCACGTGGAGAATTCATCAATACCTATACCTTGGGAAGAGTTACACATAGTAGCATTGAAACGAATGGTTACATCTATGCCGCCACGGCCAATGGGCTTTATCGTGGAAATACGAAAGATAACTTGCTCGATACTTGCAATTGGATTCAAATAAATACCTCCGTATATACCCAATTGGCCTATTTCAAAGGACAGTTGATGGCACTTAAAACGAAGAAATCTATAGATTGTATTGATCCTACGAATGGGGATGCCGAGATATTTCTGAATAAGGCATTCAACTTCATGCATTATACTGAAAACGATCTCTTTATAGGAAATAATAAAGAGACATATGTTTACCGTTCGTTGATAGATTACCAGAAACTACCCCTTGAAGGAGTAACCTATCTCACTTTTGATGGTACTACGTATTGGTCTACTCATGGAGTAAAGGGACTGAATGGATACATCTATGACAAGACTAATAAGAGTATAGCACATGAGGTAGGCCCAATCATTCCTAATAGCCCCATACGTAATCATTGTCAATATATGAACTTCGTAAGTGATGAGCGATTGCTCATCGCAGGAGGATGCCTCAACTATTTTGGAACGACTTTCTTTGACGGCACATTGATGATGTATGAAGAAGGCGAATGGAAAACATTTCAAGAAGAGGGTATTGCAACAGCAACTGGCGTGCACTACAAGAATATGACCAGCATCGTGCAAGATCCGAAGGATGAAACTCACCATTATGCCTCATCATTCGGACAGGGGATCTATGAATTTAAGGATATGAAATTGGTCAATCACATCACCGATAAGAATAGCCTCCTTGAATCGGCCGTTCCTGGGAGTAACCTATATACCCGTATTAGTCGTTTGATATACGACAAATGGGGCAACCTATGGATTACCAATGGACGTGCGGAAGCACCACTTAAAATAATGAAGCCCGATGGTACGATGGTAAACCTGTACTATAAGGAGTTAGAAGGATTACCTACTGTAACTGAAGTCTTGTTTGATAAGCAAGGACGCGTATGGGTGGTAAGCATGCGTGGTGAAGATAGTGTACGCCTATTCTGCATCGACATGAATGGTACGCTTGAAAATACGGCTGATGATCGAATTAAGGTATTCGATGAAAAATTCATTGACCAAGATAACCTATCTGTAGAAATATACTATATCAACGACATTGTCGAAGATCTCAATGGGGATATTTGGGTCATGACCGATAAGGGTCCCTACGTCATGTATGATACAGACAAGGTGTTCGATAATAACTATCATTTTACAAAAATAAAAGTTCCTCGTAATGATGGCACTAACTATGCTGATTACCTACTTGATGGCGTTTATACTACCTGCGTAGAAATTGATGCCGCCAATCGCAAGTGGATTGGTACACTGAGTAACGGATTATACCTTGTTGAGTCTGATGGGCTGGAAACCTTACACCATTTCACTGCAGAAAATTCACCATTGCTCTCTAACACAATAGAAAGTCTTGCTATACACCATGCTTCAGGTGAACTCTACATTGGTACTGACAAAGGTATTGTTTCGTATATGGGAGATGCTATCCGTGCTGAGGAGGAGTATCATGAGGAGAATGTATATGCCTATCCCAATCCCATATCTCCCGATTATACTGGCCTCATCACTATCGTAGGATTAAAGATAAACAGCAATGTCAAAATCATAAATGCTGCAGGGCGACTTATCGCTGAAGGTCGGTCGCTTGGAGGCTCCTTCACATGGGATGGTAAAAACCCACAAGGCCAACGCGTGGCCACAGGCATATACTACGTGCTCGGAGCTGACGAGAAAGGCGACGAGGGGATAGTGACAAAAATACTCTTTATCCAATAGGCTTAACCTCAATGACGCATTGCTCCACTCCATGCTTTTCGAGCAAGGTGTGCAACGAATTCTTTAATTGCTCAACCATTGGCAAGCTATTTAACCTAGTGCACAATACCACTTCAGCCATGTGGTATTCGTTATCCATGCTCCAGATGCGTAGTTGCTGCACCTCAATCACATCCTCTAAGGCTGTAATCTCTGCCTTTACCACGTTGTAGTCTACTGAGGCCGGTACCCCCTCAAGTACAATGCGAAAGGCGGTGATCACGTTGCGCACCACATTGTAGAGTATGTAGAGCGATATGCATACCGAGAGTAGAGGGTCGAGCAGAGGCATCTCTACCACCATCATCACCAAACTGGCCACGAGCACGGCTACCCAACCCAGGCAATCACCTAACAGGTGTAGCGATACCATGCGCTGGTTCACACTGGTGCCGCGCCAGGTACGCCATGCGGCAAACCCCTTGAAGGCGATGGCCAATAGGGCAAACCACATCATACCATTGGCATCGACTTTTACGGGTGAGGCCATGCGCTCGAAACTCTCATGCAGCACTACCGAGGCGCCACTAATCAAGATACAAGCATTGACAAATGCCCCCAATAGGGCAAAGCGGCGGTAGCCAAAATTAAACCTATGGGTAGGCCTATGCTTAGCTATACGCTCAAAGCCCCATGCTAAACCGATAGAGAGTGTACACCCTAGGTCGTGGATAGAGTCAGAAATGATGGCCATGCTATTGGTGAGCCATCCTCCGGTGAGTGCTATCACCGTAAATGCAAGATTGATGAAGAAGGCTGAGAGTATGTTGTGCCCTGCACCTTCGTTATGGTGGTGAATCATATGAATTATTAGTTAAAGTTATAATATTGAATGTTTAATAAACAACCATTAGAATAGTTCATTCTCCATTTATTGTTTACCATTTGCTAGAATAACATATCCCTTGGCCTCACGCCGTAGCGGGTAGTTGCCTCTCAACCACTCAAATGCCTCAGGCTTGTCCTTTAGCCGACGGCTGTCGTCGTGGGGGTTGTATATCTGTATCAGTGCCTGCTCGCGTGTGGCAGCCTTCACCTCGGGGTTGTGAGGAGCTGGCGGCGTTATCTCGGGCACAGGGGGCAATGCGAAGTGGGCCTGCAGTGCTTGTAGTGCCATCTGTGTGGCACAGGCCTTACCGTCGGCCGAGTAGCCTGCGATATGAGGCGTGCCTATGTAGCAGCGCTCCAGCAGGGCAAGGTCGATGTGAGGCTCGTGCTCCCACACGTCGATGATGCATTGTGCCACCTGTCCCTTGTTGAGGGCATGGTGCAGCGCCTCGGTGTCTACGGTCTCGCCTCGCGAGGTGTTGATAAGCCAAGGCTTGCGCTCCAGCGCATCGAAGAAAGCCGCATCGGCCATATGGTAGGTAGGGAACCGGCCCTCGCGTGTGAGCGGTGTATGCAGCGTGATGATGTCCGCCTCGCGGGCTATCACTTCCAGGGACACGAATCCCTCGTCGCCCCGCTCGGCCCTTGGGGGGTCGCAGCACAGCACGCGCATGCCCCATGAGCGGGCCATCGCAGCTACCAGCGAACCCACATGACCCACGCCCACGATGCCTAGGGTGCTCTTGCTAAGGCACACACCCTGCTCGGTCTGCAGCAGCAGTAGGGTGCTCTCTATATATTGACACACTGAGGCTGCATTGCACCCCGGGGCATTGGTCCAGCAAATGTCGTGCGTGGCACAGTAGTCAGTATCAATGTGGTCATACCCGATGGTTGCCGTAGCTATAAACCTCACTCGGCTGCCCTCGAGCAGTGTGGCATCGCAGCGAGTGCGGGTGCGCACGATGAGCGCATCGGCATCGCTCACCGCATCGGCATCAATCAGGCTACCGGGCATATACACGCCCTCCACCCCCATCGTCTCCAGCGCCTCGCGCAGGTAGGGTATCTTATCGTCGGCTACTACTCTCATACAGCACCAATATACTTTCGGGACCCATATTGAAGAGCAGGTCCACAATACTCAGGTTAGCGATAAATCCGTGTCGTTCCTTAAACACCTGATAGTAGGGCTTGGGGCAAAACTCCTTATCGTCGCTCCACGCCTGTTTAGGACTGATCATAGTGCGAAAATCGGCCATTTCATCGGGTTTATGCACATATTGCGTAGTAGGCACCAGCGAGGTGTCGATGCCTATGAGCGAGCACATCAGTTCGGTCAGTTGCAGGTTATAGTCGTATAGAAACTCCACCTTCTTCTCGTAGAAGGGGTGCAGGTCATCCTCATAGTAGAGGAAGAAGGGTGTGTGGCGGTAGGCCGCCTCCAGCGCGTTCCAGTGCTGGTGTCTCCAGTTGCCATGGTCGCTGATGCGTATGTCGCGCATCGGGCAGTTGCCTGCTGTAGGCTTCTCCGTAGGTATGGTGAGTGCCAGCGGTCCGTTGGCATCGGCTATGAGGCATCGGTTGCGGTAGGTCTGCTTCATATAGGTGTCGCAGGCCTCGATATGTGCCGTGCCACCGCTACAGGCAAGCAGCTTGGCATAGTACTGTACCGGGGCAAGATAGGCCGATGATAGTATTGCATCCATGGATCTAGTCTCTATGATTATATCCTTCGTATCTAAAAATTGCTGCTAAGATAACACTTTTTCACGAATAGCACAAAGTTATAAAAAGGATATCTTAAGAACAATATCATTTTGAGTTCCTCATTTTCTATATATTATGCTTATATTTTACAAATAATTGAATTGTCATATTGTTTTATTCATTAACTTTGGGCCGATTATTTGTTTTAGAAAGTAAAAATAACAAAAAGATATACGACTATGGGTTTTAAGATTATCAGTGCAGCAGAGGCTGCAAGCCATGTGAAGCATGGATACAATGTCGGTTTGGGTGGCTTCACTCCTGCCGGCACCCCCAAGACAGTGACCGCCGAAATTGCACGCCTCGCCGAAGCCGAGCATGCAGCCGGACGTCCTTTCCAGATAGGATTGTTTACCGGTGCTTCTACAGGTGACTCCTGCGATGGTGCGCTCACTCGCGCCAAAGCACTCCGTTATCGTGCCCCCTATACCACTAACGGTGACTTCCGCAAGGCAGTCAACGCAGGCGAGATTGCCTACAACGACATACACCTTTCGCAGATGGCGCAGGAGTTGCGCTATGGTTTCATGGGTAAGGTCGATGTGGCTATCCTCGAGGCTTGTGACGTTACTCCTTGTGGTAAGATATACCTTACCGCAGGTGTAGGCATTGCTCCCACCGTGGCACGTCTGGCCGACAAGATTATCATCGAACTTAACAGCGCCTACGGCACCGCTCCCAAGGGATTGCACGACATTTACGAACCCCTTGACCAGCCCCTGCGACGCGAGATTCCCGTATATAGACCCAGCGACCGTATAGGCGCACCTTACATCCAAGTAGATCCTGCCAAGATTGTAGGTGTCGTAGAGGTTAACCTCCCCGACGAGGCACGTCCCTTCTCCGAGGCCGACCCCATCACACAGCAGATAGGCCATAATGTGGCGCAGTTCCTCATCAATGATCTCAAGCGTGGCATTATCCCCTCTACCTTCCTTCCTTTGCAGAGTGGTGTAGGCAATGTGGCCAATGCTGTACTTGGTGCACTTGGTGCCGACCCCACCGTGCCCGCCTTTGAGATGTATACCGAAGTGATACAGGACTCGGTCATTGACCTCATTCGTTCAGGCCGTTGTAAGTTTGGCAGCACCTGCTCGCTAAGCGTGAGCAACGAGGGACTCAAAAGTATCTATGATGACATTAATTTCTTTAAGGACAAACTCATCTTGCGTCCCTCGGAGATTTCAAACCACCCTGCAGTAGCACGCCGCATCGGTCTGATCTCTATGAATACAGCCCTTGAAGCCGATATCTATGGCAATGTAAACTCCACCCACGTGTGTGGTACCAAGATGATGAACGGTATCGGTGGCTCAGGCGACTTTACCCGCAATGCCTACATCAGTATCTTCTCGTGTCCCTCAACAGCCAAGAATGGTATGATTAGTGCCATCGTACCCATGGTGTCGCATGTGGATCACAATGAACACAGCGTCAACATCATGATTACCGAGCAAGGTATTGCCGACCTTCGTGGCAAGAGTCCCATGGAGCGTGCCAAGACCATCATCGAGAACTGTGCACACCCTGACTACCGCCAAATGCTGTGGGATTATCTGCACTTCTCGACCAAAGGACACACTTGCCATAACCTGCGCGCAGCATTCGGCATGCACGATGCACTGATGCGCAAGGGAGACATGCGCTTGACCGACTGGAGCGAATTTGCATAATAGAAAGTCAATGATAATCGGGGAAGGTAACCCCTTAATCATTTTAAGTATATAAGGTCTGTAAAATAGCCTACGTCTATTCTTTACAGACTTTATTGATTCTTTTTTGAGTGGCGTAAAAAGAAACGGCAGGTCGTGTGGCCTGCCGTAACTGGAATAGAGCGATTGACTAAGAATCACTTTACAGTTGATTGTAATGCGACTATCTTATCTCACGTGTCTTTACCTTGCTTCCTGTTGGAGAATCCTCACGCAGAGATACAGTAGCAGTACCCAAGCCCATCAAAGAAGTATTTGAGCAGAAGAGGTCGAATGCATCTACAGCTTCACTTTCTTCGCATTCACCGAGGCTCATATAATCTTGACCTCCAAACGCAGTATCAAAAATATACTCCACTGTATTGTTGCTAGCTTCGTCCAACACGATAAAATACTCACTTACTTTGCTGCATGATGTCATTGCTAACATTGCACATACGGCAATCATTGTTAAGAACAAATTTTTGGTTTTCATCTTTGTTTGTATTTTAGTGATAAAAAATAATGTTGTGTTTATTCAACTCAAGATGTATCATCTTTTTTTAGATAGCGATATCTGTATTCGAAGCAACTGTAGCATCAAAGGTTGTACCAGGGGTAATTATACCATCACCTCCATGTAGCAAGAAACCAAATCCACAAAGAAAGGTCAATACCAATGCAGTAACCAATTTATTGTCTCCCTCAGCAGTCAAAGAAGAACTACTTAGAGCTACTCTTGTCCCATCAATGGCATTTACACTTTTTACTTGTACGGTTACTTCACCTTGGATACCCAACATCTTCTTTTTAGAGGCACTGAGCACTTGCCCTTTGGCGATTGAGCCTGCTGGGATAACAACTACACCATCGGCTTTAACATCACTCATAACACGAAAATCAACAGTCTGACCTGGTTTCATCTTAGAATTTACCTCATTAATCAGTTCCAAACTAACCATTGTTCCAGCTTTCAAGACTGCTACATTTCCTACAGGTGCAGTAAATGAACTTAAAAGCACTACACAAGCGAGCAACAATGCAGTAAACTTACCCCGCTTTGAATTGACGATTTTTGTAAACATAATAATAACTTTTTTAATTGATTAAATGAATATGATTGATACTCTCGAGTTGCTTGATTACGTTTCTTTTCTTTACTTCATTGTAGCGTGTTGCACTTCGGCTGGCACCATTGATATTACCGATATAGAAAGATACCGTGAACAGACCGCACAACCCTGCTAGGCCATAGTTCTGAGATCTTATGCTAGTATATGTGGCGTATCCAAGCGCACCATTTACCAATAATGCTGTAAGGGCACTACCCTTGTGCCCGCTATACAGGTATCCAAGTCCAGGAATGATAGAAAGATATTTCGCTACAGTAGGATTCTTTTTCTTCTGTTTACTGAGTTGATCAAGCAGTGCTCTGTTTCTTTCGTAAGTAGACGGATTATATTGCGCTGCTTGCTCAAAAGAACGAGCAGCATTGTCATACTCCTCCATATAGACTTGAGTGATACCTCGCAAGATGTATTGATGGTAATATGAGATCGAATCGCCATAGGCATCTAATACATTGAGCTTGTTTATGGTCTCCTCGTAGTTTCTTGTTTCGTAGTAGGTCAGCGCAGCTTGTATACAAATATGATTGTTTGACTTAGCAACACTATCTCTCAATGTCTCATAATCAAATATAGCCTCCTCGTGCATACCGAGAGCACGCATACATAACAACTTTTTGGCATAAAGTTGGGGAATGAACACATTATCCATAAACTCTATACGACGGATCTCCAATAATGCACTACTATAGTCACTCTCATTGATGAGATAGTTCACAAACTGCAATCGTGCGTCGGGCCATCTCTTCGTTTCAGTATATAAGCGTCCAACATTTGACACTGGTACAGGCATAAAGTCAGGATTATCGACACAACTACGTAGCCCATAGATATGGGTTTTATCATATAGATGCTGGTCGTGACTGCAACGGATAAGTCTATCCGATGTCATTGTCATCGCTTTAAAAAAGGAATACTCTCCGAAAACCTGTAACCCGTAGTTTGAACACGAAGGATACATAGCACAGCGTCCACTCTTGAGTCCGCTGACATACTTTTGATACAGGTCGATGTAGTCGTGCACAGCATTGCTTTGGATTGTCTGCTCATCACTTATTAGATAGCCGTCAACCCTTTCTTGCGCTCTCATAGCGCTTATTGCAGTAAATATAGCACATATTACTGCCAATATTGTTCTGCGCATTTCACCACATCGCCGCCCTGTCCCCTGCGTTTGGCCTTTAAATATAAAAATAGGTGCAGGAACTTATTGTTTTATCCTCAGTTCAGGCCTTCGCATTGCCTTGGAATGAATAAAACAATAGCCCACACCAATTTGATAATATCTCAAAGTCTTGCAATGTTTACTGCAAGAAGATAAAACCAAACGATGCGGTGCTACTGCAATCATCTTCATTCCATTTGTCAAAGTTGCGAAGTTTGAACTGAGAAGATAATTTCAATAACACCTTTTCTAACCAAAAAGTACTTTCCCTTGCAGACTGCTCTCAGTCCTACAGAAAAGTACGGCAAAGGTAGTAAAACTTTTCAATACACAGTACACAATTATCAAATTATTTGCCTTTTCGCCAAATTCTTTGTATATTCGCATATCACAAACTGCATGTATGCAATAAAATATGAAAGAGTTGACAACAACATTTCTGGAGAAAATGCCACAGACATTCTTCATGTGCATTCACGATGCTTGCCCCTTGGCAGGGCAATGCCTTCGCCACATGGCATGGGAGGCGTTACCCGCCAGTGAGGAGCGCATCAGCATCATCAATCCTAAGTGTGTGGAGCCTGGTGCGGCATGCCGCCACTACCGTCCAACTACTCCTGTAACCTATGCTCGGGGGTTCCGCAACATGCAAGCACAGATGCTTCCGGCGCAGTATGCAAAGTTTAGCGAAGCGCTGATGAGGCGTTTCTCGCGTTCGTCTTATTATGAGCACCGCCGGGGTACTATGCTGTGCACACCCAATGACATAACTTATATTCGTGGCGTATTGAACGAACTGGGACTTTCGAACTTGGAGTTTGATGTCTACGAAGAGCGCTACAACTGGATTGACTAAAGAGAAATGTCAGTCCAGAGCCTTCAGGACTGCAGTCTGATACCATTGGGACTCGAGTCCAAAAGGCTTTGGACTAGCAAAACGATAGTAGCAATAAATAAAGTAAAAGCACCAAAAATTTCTTCATTTACGAGGTTTTTTGTACTTTTGCCGATTAGAAAATAACTGAACAAGAATATGGAAAAGAAATTCAAGAGAACGACCGTCACTTCGGCACTCCCCTATGCCAACGGTCCTGTACATATTGGCCACTTGGCGGGTGTGTATGTACCTGCCGACATCTATGTGCGCTACCTTCGTCTCAAGGGCGAGGAGGTGCTCTTTGTGGGTGGATCTGACGAGCATGGTGTACCCGTAACCCAGCGCGCTCGCAAGGAGGGTATCACTCCGCAGGATGTGGTGGACCGCTACCATAATATCATCAAGAATAGTTTCAAGGAGTTCGGTATCTCGTTTGATGTATATAGCCGCACCACGTCGGATGTGCATCATAAGTTTGCCTCTGACTTCTTCCGCAAGCTCTACGATGAGGGCAAGTTGGTGGAGCAGTCTACCAAGCAGTTCTACGACGAGAAGACCGAGAAGTTCCTCACCGATCGCGATGTAGTGGGCGAGTGCCCCTACTGCCACAAGCAGGCCTACGGTAACCAGTGTGAGGAGGGTTGCGGACGCGCGCTTGAGCCTACCGAACTCATCAATCCCCGTTCGAAAGAGACAGGCGAAACTCCCGTACTCAAGGAGACCAAGAACTGGTATCTCCCTCTTAACGAATATCAGCAGTGGCTGAAGGAGTGGATCCTCGAGGGTCACAAGGAGTGGCGTCCCAATGTATATGGCCAGTGCAAGTCTTGGCTCGATATGGACCTTCAGCCCCGTGCTATGACCCGCGACCTTGACTGGGGTATCCCTGTACCTGTAGAGGGTGCTGACGGCAAGGTGCTCTATGTATGGTTCGATGCGCCTATCGGCTATATCTCAAACACTAAGGAACTCTGCGACAACGAACCCGAAAAGTGGGGTTCTTGGGAGAAATGGTGGCAAGATGAGGATACACGCTTGCTCCACTTCATCGGTAAGGACAATATCGTGTTCCACTGCATCATCTTCCCCGTGATGATGAAGGCACACGGCAAATATGTCATGCCCGACAACGTGCCCAGCAATGAGTTCCTCAACCTCGAGGACGACAAGATCTCTACCTCACGCAACTGGGCAGTGTGGTTGCACGAGTATCTCGTGGACTTCCCCGGCAAGCAGGATGTGTTGCGCTATGTGCTCACCGCCAATGCTCCCGAGACAAAGGACAATAACTTCACTTGGAAGGACTTCCAGGCACGCAATAACAATGAACTCGTAGCCGTATACGGTAACTTCGTGAACCGTGCCCTCGTGCTCACTCACAAGTACTTCGACGGCAAGGTACCCGCATGTGGCGAACTCACTGACTATGACAAGGCCACTATCGCCGAGTTTATGGATGTGAAGGCCGAGGTAGAGAAATTGCTCGATGGCTTTAAGTTCCGTGAGGCACAGAAGGAGGCCATGAACCTCGCCCGTATCGGCAACAAGTATCTTGCAGATACCGAGCCATGGAAACTTGCCAAGACAGATATGGAGCGTGTAGGTACCATCCTCAACCTCTCATTGCAGTTGGCTGCTAACCTTGCTATTGCCTTCGAGCCCTTCTTGCCCTTTAGCAGCGAGAAGTTGCGCGGCATGCTCGGTATGGAGAATTTCGAGTGGGAGCAGCTCGGTCGCACCGATCTTCTCGCCGCAGATCACCAACTCGGCAAGGCAGAACTCTTGTTCGAGAAGATTGAAGACAGCGCCATCGATGCACAGATGCAGCGCCTCGAAGATATCAAGAAGGCCAACGAGGCTGCCAACTACAAGGCTGAGCCCGTGAAACCGCTCGTGTCGTTCGAAGACTGGGAGAAACTCGACATCCGCGTAGGTACCGTACTCGAGTGTGAGCGCGTGCCCAAGATGAAGAAGCTCCTCAAGTTCAAGATTGCCGACGGCCTTGGCGACCGCACCATCGTGAGCGGTATCGCCGAGCACTATGCCCCCGAGGAACTCGTAGGCAAGCAGGTACTCTTCATTGCCAACTTTGCTCCCCGTCAGTTCAAGAACGGGCTCGTGAGCGAAGGCATGATCCTGAGCGCTGTAGACTACGATGGCTCACTTGCTGTAACCTCACTCCTTCGCGAGGTGAAGCCCGGTAGCCAGGTAGGATAAGCATACATTATAAAAGAAACAACGACACCACTTCCCCAAGGGAGGTGGTGTTTTCTGTTCTATATATATCGCCTTTAGAACTCCATTTTATATATTCATAACTAAGCACGTCACGCTTTAGGGCAAAGTACCGGCAAAAGACATCTCTTGCGGTATTTCCAGACATAGTATGACTATATTATGAATGAGCAGGATGGTGTTTGTGGCTGTTCCTGAAAAGACGATTAATGATCAGTTCAATAACCAAGGGGACCGCAGCGCCAACTACCGAATAGAGGATCCACCACCCATGTCGTGCGCTATGAGGAACAGGGAAGGCTAACAAATCTTGATGAGACATCACTCCTATAGTCACTAATAATAAAGTTAATAACTTAAAGGAGAGAAAGTGCCATATCATAATATGTAAAGTACGTTTGCCTATGTAGTCCAAGGCATTTGAAATAGTTGAATGCTGCAGGAAGGTCGATATCTGCATCACCATGATGCAACCAGACAAGGCAATTACCCAATATAGGAATATTTGCCATGTATCTACCGTATGCATTTTAACAGGCATATATATGCTACCCGCAATTGTTAAAACTGCACCTATCAACCAAAGGCATTTGTTTAGCTTGAGTTGTTTCATTTCTGGACTATATAGTTTGTATAGGTAGCCAGAGAGAAAGAATGTCAAACATAGAAAGGTCAATTTATATATAATGCCAGTAATATGTAGATTAATGCTATAACTTAAAATTGTGAGGAACACAGTCAATAGAAGGGCTGACACTATGAATGGAGTGTTTTTATCAATATTCCTTCTCTTACATACAGTCTGGTGTAGTTTCAGTATTATCCATCCTATAATAGTCACACGTATCAGTTGCTGCAGAAACCAAAATGTACCCAACATATCTTCAGACTGCGCCATAAGTCCTGATAATAGTATCCTCTTCAGGATTTCCGACCATGTATATTCTGTTGCTTCAAACCCCGCGAGGAACAATAAATTGTGCAATAGGATGAAGATGATGTTCCATTTTAAGAAGGGCCACCAGAGTGATTTCACCTTTTTCTTCAGAAAAGAGATAAATGAGCATAGCCCTTTCTCATTAAAGAGGTAGCCCGAAACAAAGAAGAAGAAAGGCATGTGAAACATGTATAACCAATCCTTTATGGCCTTAGGACAGGCACTATGCCCTATTACCATCAGCAGGATGCAAATCCCCTTTCCTATTGATATCGCTTTATTATGACTATTCATCTATCCTATATTTATCAATCCGCTGTCAGATTTGCTCTATTCTCTTATTATTTGGTAGGAGGCTAAATCGTTAAAACGACCTTATTATTTGACAAGGCGAAAGTACATAGAATATCTGATATGACAAAGAATGCGGGAGAAATGTTAGCTCAGTATTTTATATACCCCATTTTTAATAAAAAAAGCAAATGCGGTGGCAAACTCACTTTTTCTTATTAACTTTGTCAAATTAATATAGTTGGACATAAAATATTATTAGATATAAGTAATGCAAGCAATCATATTAGCAGCGGGTATGGGTAAGCGCCTTGGCGAACTCACCAAGAACAATACCAAATGTATGGTGTCTGTTAATGGCGAACGCTTAATAGATCGTATGCTAACTCAGCTCTCCTCACGAAGTTTGTCACGTGTGGTGATTGTGGTCGGTTATAAGAAGAATGAGCTGATTAGTCATATAGGCGACCGATATGATGACCGTATAAAGATAGAGTATGTACATAACGATATCTACGATAAGACAAACAATATATACTCCCTCGCATTAGCTAAGCAGTATATGCTTGAAGAGGATACGTTGTTGTTGGAATCGGATCTTATCTTTGATGACAATATGCTTGATCTTATTATCAACAATCCTTATCCCAATTTGGCGCTTGTTGCCAAATACGAGACCTGGATGGATGGTACGATGGTACGTATATCAGAGGATAATGACATCATGAGTTTCATTCCGAAGAAGGCTTTTAAATATTCAGAGATAGAGCACTATTATAAGACTTGCAATATATATAAATTTAGTCGCGAGTTTTCGTCAACGCAGTATGTGCCCTTCTTGGAGGCCTACAGCAAAGCGATGGGTAATAATGAGTATTATGAACAGGTGCTTCGCGTGCTTACTGCCCTTGACCGTTCAGACTTGAAAGCACTACCCATAACTAATGAAAAGTGGTATGAAATAGATGATGTACAAGATCTTGATATTGCTGCAACAATGTTTTCGTCAGAGGATGAGTTGCTTGGCAAGTATTATCGTCGTTATGGTGGCTATTGGCGCTTCCCCCAGCTGAAAGATTATTGCTATCTGGTGAATCCCTACTACCCAAGTCCCAAGATGAAGGATGAGTTGCGGGCCAATTTCGACGTATTACTTACTGAATATCCTTCGGGGATGTATGTCAATTCCTTATTAGCAGGTAAGTATTTCGGAATCAGCCAAGATTATGTGGTGGTAGGTAATGGCGCTGCAGAGCTTATTAAGAGCTATATAGAGAATCATGTGGAGGGAAATATTGGTATCATATTCCCTACATTTGAGGAGTATCCCAATCGTGCATTGGCAGAGCGTATTATTAAGTATGTCCCCAATAATGCAGACTTCTCTTATACAGCAAAAGATATCCAAACATTCTATGCAGATAAAGAACTCTCAACTATTCTCTTGATTAATCCAGATAATCCATCAGGAAACTTCATCCCTATGGCTGAGTTGTTGCCATTGATTGAATGGGCACATGAGCGCGGTATCACGATGGTTGTGGACGAGAGTTTTGTGGATTTTACAAATGATTTTGCTAATAATTCGCTGCTGCACAATAACGTGCTAGAGACACATAGTAATCTTGTTGTCGTAAAATCTATCAGCAAATCGTATGGTGTACCTGGATTGCGTTTGGGAATTCTTGCCTCGGGGAATAACGATTTAATCACACGTTTGAAGAAAGAGGTAGCGATATGGAATATCAATTCCTTTGCAGAGTTCTATATGCAGATTTTCGGTAAGTATGAGAAAGATTATTTCGTTGCTTGTCAGAAGTTTATCGAGGAACGCGACATTTTCTTTGATGAGTTGAAAACTGTTTCATATTTGCGCGTTATACCTTCGCAAGCCAATTATTTCCTATGTGAAGTGACGGATAAGTATACGGCAACCGAACTAACCCAATTATTATTAAAACAATATAATATCCTTATCAAAGATTGTGGTACTAAATCAGCTTTTGCAGGTAAGCAATATATTCGTATTGCCATTCGCGACAGGGCTGATAATGCCTACTTTGTAAAAGCATTAAAAGAATTGTCATGATGAGGACAGTATGTATTTGTGGAGGTGGTTCGTTGGGGCATGTTATAGCTGGCTATCTAGGCACAAAAGAAAATGTCTCTGTAAATATTTTAACACGAAAACCCGAGTTGTGGAAGCGCGAATTGTGTATATCTACTCCTGAAGGTGATGTGCTGAAAGGTAAACTTAATATTATCAGTAATAAGCCCGAAGAGGCATTGCGTAATGCTACCATCGTGCTTTTGTGTTTACCAGGCTATGCAATCAAGAATGAGCTGCTTTATATAAGGCCCTATCTGACCGCACAGACATATGTGGGTTCTGTATTCTCTTCTACAGGTTTTTTCTTTGAGGCCTTGGACCTGCTCGAAGAGAATGTCCCTTTATGGGGATTTCAACGTGTGCCTTTTATTGCTCGTACAGACAAGTATGGTGAGAGTGCCCACCTGTTGGGATATAAAAGCGCACATAACATCGCTGTTGAACGTAGCAATAATAAAGAAGTTTTTCGTCAACTTATCGAAGAATTGTTTGATGTACCAGTGCACTTACTAAATAACTATTACGAGGCTAGCTTTACCAATAGTAATCCGATTCTACATCCTTCGCGTTTATATACCTTGTTTAAAGATTGGAACGATAAGGTGTATTATGACCATCAGTATCTATTTTATGAGGAATGGACAGATGAGGCCTCGGAATTATTGATAGCATTGGATAGAGAATTATTTAAGATATTGGCATATTTGCCTGTTTCGACAGACTATCTAATGCCAATACTCCCTTATTATGAGAGTACTGATGCGCAAAGCCTTACCCGGAAGATACGCTCGATAAGTGGTTTCAAGGGTATTAAAGCTCCAATGACCTGTTCTGAGAAAGGCTGGCAGCCTGATTTGAATAGCCGCTACTTTCAAGAAGACTTTATGTATGGTATACGATATATCCATCAAGAGGCACACAAATTAGGTGTTGATGTACCGTTGATTGATAAAGTATACGATTGGGGAAAGGGCTTGATTAAAGGCTGAAATTCTCCTTAAATGTTATTAGTATATTTTTTTAAGCTGTTGAAGAATGTCCTCAGTCAACCAGAAACGTATAGCTAAAAACACAGCCTTACTCTATGTGAGGATGTTGTTTATTATGGTTGTCAGTCTGTATACCTCTCGTGTCATATTGCGCACTTTGGGTGAGATTGATTTTGGACTTTATACAGTAATTGGTGGTATAGTTGTAGCTTTTTCGTTCCTTAATGGCGTGATGTCCTCGGCCTGTAGCCGTTATTTTGCTATTGAGATTGGAAGGGGGGACGATGACGCATTACGTAAGGTTTTTAACTTGAATGTTACTATATTTATTCTTCTAGGTGGGATTATCCTGTTATTAGCAGAGACTATTGGGCTTTGGTTTTTAAATCATAAGATGGTGATACCTTCCGATAGAATGGAGGCTGCACAATGGGTGTATCAATGCTCTATTATCGCCTTTATCATAAATATGTTTGCAACTCCCTATCGTTCTGTGATAACTGCGCGAGAGAATATGAAGGTGTATGCTTATTGCAGTGTGGTAGAGGTGATATTGAAATTGGCGATTGTATATCTGTTGGTGGTATCTCCCTTTGATAAGTTGATACTTTATTCTGTATTGATGGTTAGCATCACTGTAGGGACTAGCTTGTTTTATGCTCTATATTGTCGGCGTTACTATGCCGAATGCCGCTATTCCTTCTATTGGGATAAGCCCCTCTTTAAGGAGATTGTAGGCTATACAGGATGGCAGGTTATTGGTGTAGCATCTGATATCGGGCGTAATCAGGGTGTGAATATCATTCTGAATATGTTCTTTGGTTCCATTGCCAATGCTGCGCGCGGTATAGCATACCAAGTATTTATGAATATTAACCAGTTTGTGCAGAATTTTGTTATAGCATTTAGTCCACAGATTACCAAGTCCTACGCGGTAGGTGATAGAGAAGGGATGATGAAATTGGTGTTTCAGAGTTCGAAGTTTTCATACTACCTATTGTATATGCTTATTCTTCCTGTTTGCATGGAGACTTCCAAGATATTGGAGATTTGGTTAGGTGATGTGCCTAAAGATACGGTTATCTTCTGTCAATTGACGTTAATTGCCGCGCTTATAGATTCGTTGCTATATCCATTGCTCACGGCTATTCGTGCTACGGGTAAGGTGAAATGGTATCAAATACTGGTAGGTGGTACTCTGCTGCTTACAGTGCCTATATGCTATGGTTTGTTCAAGTGGGGTAATCTTCCTGCTACTGCTGCTTTTTATGTAGTGATAGCAACATCTATTGTCGCACAGATACTGCGTGTCGTAATTATGAGCCATTTGCATAAGATGAGTATAAAAGATTATGTTCAAGCCGTATTACAGCCTATATTGTTAGTAACTATACTATCTGCAATTGTTCCTATGGTACTTAAATTAATTTTATCACCTAGCCTCTGGAGCACTTTGTGCTGTATAGTAATGAGTATAGCCTCTGTAGGAGTAACAATATGGTTGGTAGGCCTTACTGCTACAGAACGTTCTCAAATTTGTGATGTAATATCAAAGTATCTTGTTAAGTCTAAATCATCATGATTGATGCACATACACAGCAACTATTACGCGAACGATATAATCCAGAGGGCTCACCATGTCGAGAACTTCAATTGCAGTTGTTAGAGATTCTCAAGGAGTTTGATGCTATCTGTACAAGACATCATATACCCTATTGGATTGATTCTGGGACACTGATTGGTGCTGTTCGTCATGGTGGGTTCATTCCGTGGGATGATGATATTGATGTTTGTATTCTTAAGCGAGATCAAGCTCGGTTGCGTGAGGTAATGCTACGTGAACTACGCTCTCCTATGCATTATGTCGACAATAAGGTGGATGCGTCCCATGCACGCAAATGGCCACGTATAGTGAAGCCTGGTGTGGTAACAGACTCTCGTGGTAATCAGCAAGAGGTTTGGCTTGATGTCTTTATTATGGAGTATGGCAATAGGCGTTTGTTCAATTTAGTCAATCAGACCTATGGACGTTGTTACAGAAGACTGAGTGGGCTAATTGTCGAGTCGCCCTTGCGTAGACTTTTGGTATCAATTGTCTATCCTTTGTGTTGGCTTATTATGCAAAGTGCTCGTTGTTGGGGTCGTTGTTTTTGCCGTAATACGTTGATCTTTGATTATGGTGGTATATTCTCCAGCATTCGTAAGATGGATGAGATATTTCCTCTTACGCAAATAGAGTTTGAGGGAATGAGCTTTAGTGCGCCAGCTCATAGTGATCGTTATTTGCAGCGTATCTATGGCGATTATATGGCATTGCCTGCTGAGTGTTTGCGTATAACGCATAATTTGATATAATCCTCAGTTGTATAAATCAGGATAAAACTCAACTTATTCATAAAAATAGTGTATATTTGTAACTTGAAAAGTTTTACCTGAAAAGGAAGAGGCCGTATGGAAAAAGCATTAATTGTAGGAGGCAGCAACGGAATAGGATTGGCTATCGCCCTGGAACTGTCACAAACATACAAGCATGTTATCATAGTAGACAAGGTTGCTCCTGACAACACTATTCCCAATAATTGCAGCTTTACAAAAGCCAATCTGCTAGGTGGAGATTTTAGTTTCTTGAATAACTACAACGATATTGACACCCTAGTTATCACTGCAGGCTTTGGGCGTGTGGCAGCTTTTGAGAGTATCACACCCACAGAGATCAACAACTCATTCAAGGTGAATACTATTGCTGTATTCCAAATCTTACGCTACTACTTCGAGCGTATGCAGCAGTTTACTCCCTTCCATTGTGCTGTGATGGGTAGCATAGCCGGACTAGTGTCATCACCCCTATTCGCACTATACGGAGCTACCAAGGCAGCCGTATGCAATGGTATAGAGAGCCTCAATATTGAGTTGGAGCAGAGTGGCACAGACAACCGCATCCTGAATGTCTCACCAGGGTCGATCAAGGGGACACGCTTCAATGGCGGTGATAACAAACTCGATGCCCTACAACCGCTAGCACAGCAAATCATCAATGAAATGCAGGCACAACACACCCGTTTCATCCCTGATTATGAACCCATATTCCGCGGTGTCATTGAGCGATACCAAGCCAATGCACATCAATATGGTTTGGATAGCTATAAGTACAAGATGGAGGGAGGACGCCTATCTACCCACCCCCAAGTAAGAGTTGGTTACCTGAGCGGAACCTTCGACCTCTTCCATATAGGTCATCTCAATCTGTTGAGGCGTGCCAAAGAACACTGCGATTATCTTGTTGTAGGAATTCATAAAGATGCTTCACATAAAGGCAAAGATGCATTCATCCCCTTTGACGAACGTGTCGATATAGTCCGTAACATCAAATACGTCGATGAGGTCATACAGTCAGAGCCCGAAGACAGTGATGTATACACCAAGGGCATTGTTAAATATGATTATCTTTTCGTCGGCTCCGATTATAAGGGTACCGAGCGCTTCAACCGTTATGAGGCCTACTTTGCCGACAAAGGTGTAGAAATCATCTATTTCCCCTATACCCAAGGTACAAGTAGCACCCAGCTACGAGACTATTTACAACATGTAAAATAACCCATTCCATCGATGAAAAACGAAAATCTCCTCCAACTGATACTGCATTGCATCGGTGCTTTACTGTTCTTACCATTTTGGTATCTGCAACGGTTGCTTCCCCGCAGCAAACAAGTATGGTTGTTTGGTTCATGGTTTGGGCAGAAATATTCTGACAACTCACGCGGCATGTACGAATATGTACTTGCCCACGAGCCCCATATACATCCCATGTGGATTACCCATAGCAAAGAGGTGTATACCCGCCTGCAGGCTGAGGACAAGCCCGTAGCTATGGCCCACTCATGGAAGGGGCGTTGGTGGTGCTTACGTGCAGGAGTAGTATTTATCACAACGGCTGCAGCCGAGATGAATGCCAAGTACCTCAATGGAGCACGTATGGTATGGCTATGGCATGGTATGGTCATCAAGCAGATTATGGCCGATGAGGTACGCTTCAAGAACCAGCAGTATAGCACCTTCAAACGTATAAAGGTAGCCATCAACAACTTCCTCTTCCCATGGGAAAATCATGTGCGAAAAGATGCTGTACTCAGTACAGCAGATTTCTTCAATCCCTTCTTGGCATCAGCCTTCGAGGTTGATAACGCATCACTTTGGACCGATGGCTATCCACGCAACGATGCCCTATTCTCTAGTACACAAGAGGGAATTATCACACGCTACCGACAGCAGTTCCCTACCGCGAAGTTCATCATTTACATGCCCACCCATCGACTCAATGAACGCAAAGGAACACCCTTCAACGGATTTGAGGATTTCGGGTTCGACCAAGAGGAGTTTTTCAAAGTATTGGAGGAGCAGGACTACGTATTCTTCAATAAAGGGCACTTTTACGATAGTGGAGCACAGATTGGAATGAGCAATCCTCGATTCTTGAATGTCACAGATAAGGATTTTGACAATCTCTACACCTTTGTCAAAGATATGGATATCCTAATGACCGACTTCTCGAGCATATATATCGACTACCTGTTGGTCAAGAAACCCATTATTCTCACTCCCTTCGACTATGAAGACTATA
The DNA here is from genome assembly GCA_045654445.1 of Bacteroidaceae bacterium. GTDB lineage: Bacteria > Bacteroidota > Bacteroidia > Bacteroidales > Bacteroidaceae > UBA1189. Next base: position 23,029 of record JAZONI010000128.1, read on the forward strand.
TCACCGGAGAGCGCCCCTTATATTTCGACTATAACGACTTGGAAGGTACACGTGCCAACGACTGGGATGAAGTGCTTCACATCCTTCGTGAACATACCTATTGCGTTCCTAGCGATGCTCAAATCAGTCGATTCCATCGATATATTGATGGAAATAGTGCTCAGCGCATAGCCAAACATATACAAGAAAGCTAAACTAAAAGGATGAGACCCCGTGCACTGATTATTGGCCCCAAATATTACCACTATCTCAACGCTTGCGAGCATGCATTCAAAGAGTTGGGCTGGGATGCTGTGGTAGAGTCATACGACAACCCTATCCACCCCTACACACCCACTATGAAGTGGCGCTACAAATTGTCTTGTAACAAAGTAGCTATGCAACACAAAAGCCGGACGGCCTATGCAGCCTATATCGAGAGACGATTCCAAGAAGTACAGCCCCATGTGGTATTCATCATGAATGGTGACATACTAGAGGCCACTACGCTCGACAGATTCAGACAATCAGCCAAGGTGCTGCTGTGGCTGTTTGACAACCGCAACAAGATACCCACCTCCATAGCCCACGCAGATCATGTAGACAACCTCTTTTGCTTCGAGCAAGAAGATGTCGACTGGTATCTTTCACAAGGTAAGCAAGCGCACTTTCTGCCTCAAGCTTGCGATACAGCCACCTACTTTCCCATCGAAGGGCCCAAGGATATCGACATCCTATTTGTCGGAGTACTCTACTACTCGCCTCGTCGACAGCAGATCATCCGCAACCTCATACATCGCTTCCCCGAGCTGCGTATCGTCGTGTTTGGTACCTATAAGCCCTGGTACAAGAATCCCCTTAAGTGGCTTCTACGCGAGAAACGGCACATATACCAAAATCGTAACATCAGCGCTCACGAGGTCAACCTATATTATAACCGCTCACGCATCGTGCTCAACATCCACCAAGAGCAACAGCAGAACGGGGCAAACCCCCGTACCTTCGAAATTAGTGGCACCGCAGCTTACCAACTATGCGATGCCAACCCCTATATCGAATCGCTCTTCACACACGGTGAAATCGGTATTTACCACACTGAAGAGGAGCTACACCAACTCATCGAGGAGGCCATCGCTCACGACCGCACTGCTCAAGCAAGACAAGCCTATCACTTCGTACAGACACACCACACCTTCACCGTACGTATCAAGGAGGCCCTCACCACAGCACATGTCATCACACTATAGCCTATGCCTCATATATCTATCATTATACCTATATATAACGCCAGTGCCTATATAGAAGAGTGCCTATCATCACTCGTGGCGCAGACGATGGACAATATCGAAGTGTTGCTCATCGACGATCATGGACGCGACGATAGCATGCAACGTGCCATGCGTTTCATCGAGACTCACCCCTGTGGAAAGACCTTTAGATTGCTGTCAACCCCACACAATATGGGCCCAGGTCCCGCACGCAATGTGGGTATCGATGCAGCCAAGGGGCAATATATAGGTTTCATTGATAGCGACGATGTGGTAGAACCCGACTTCTGCGAGCAGCTCTACCAAGCAGCCCAAGCGCACGATGCCGATCTCAGCTACTGCCAGGCAGTACTTGTGAAACCCACAGAAACACTCCCCATGCGTAACCCCATCATCGAGAATGGGGCATTCGATGGTGACAAGCGCCGCTATTTCCTGACCCATTATACCACTCTATTCGTGTCGTTCCTCTACCGTCGCTCACTGCTGAACGAATATAATATCCGTTTCCCTTCCACACGGAGTGCCGAAGACAGCTACTTTCTTACCTGTGCCCTGTTGGCTTCAAATCGCATAGCTTGCATAGACAAGCCCCTCTACCAGTACCTCGTACATGAGGACTCACTCTCTGAGGTGCGTAACCCCAAGCGCTATCTCGACAAGATGCATTCATTTGACCTCCTACTAGCCTTTGCACACGAAAAGGGACTCTACGATACCAATAAACAGGAAATTGACTATATCTATCTGAAAAAAGCCTACCTCCTAAGCATCTTTACCTATATACACAACGGCGACTACCCTCACAAAACAGTACTCTTCGAGCTACATCAACGGCTATTGGACCAGATACCCGATTATACACGTAACTCCCACTACCTTGCCGACTACAAGATGCGCTTACTCCACATGCTCATCTACCGCATGCCACGCATAGCAATCCATCTCATCCCCTACTACATACGTTTAACCAAGATGAAACTATAATCCCCCGATGAAGAAGCCTATTCGCATAAAATTTGTGGACTTTTGGGACGATTTCGTTCCCGAGCAGAGTCTCTTCTACCAGCTCCTATCACAGAGATACGAAATAGAGTTGACTGACAACCCCGACTATCTCTTCTGCTCCGTCTTCGGCGACGAACACTTGAGCTACGACTGCGTGAAGATATTCTATACCGGTGAGAACCAATGCCCCGACTTCAACCTCTACGACTACGCCATCGGCTTTGAGCGTCTCACATTAGGCGACCGTTACTTCCGTCTACCCATATACTACCTCTATGCCAACGACTTTGCAGCCATGCAAGCCAAGCATGAGGCCGTTTCACTCGATGAAAAGGAGCATTTTTGCAGCTTTGTCTATTCTAACAACAATGCATCGCCCCATCGCGAGGTGTTCCTCAACAAGCTCAACGAGTACCAAACAGTTTCATCAGGCGGTCGCTATCGCAACAATGTGGGTGGTCCCGTGGCTGACAAGCTACAGTTCCAGCTCACTCATAAGTTCAGCATCGCCTTCGAGAATAGCAGCTACCCAGGCTACTGCACCGAGAAGTTGGTGCAGTCCTTTGCAGCTCGCACTATTCCCATCTATTGGGGAGACGAGTTTGTAGGTGAAACCTTCAACGAAGGTGCTTTCATTAATTGCCACCGCTTTGCCTCATGGGACGAGGTTGTTTCCGAAGTCAAGCGTATCGATAACGATGACGTCCTCTACCTACAGATGCTACAGACACCAGCGCTCAACCATCCACACGATGATAGTCGCGAAGCTACCTTGCAGAGACTCACTGATTTCTTTTCACACATCGTAGACCAACCCCTTGACAAGGCCACGCGTTACAACCGTCACTATTGGGGCAAACGCTACAACGACCGCATGCGCAACTATGCCAAAGCATATCACTACACACCCCGCGGCATGGCCGACTATCTATACAAGAAATATCTCTGGAAACACCGCCGCAAAGGCATACTGTGGAAGATAGACCGTTTAATCAAGCGAATTTCATGAGAATTATAGGAGGTTTCTCCATAATCCTATTTCATCGGGGTTTATGCGACTGATGTAGCCCGTATGTTTGTCTACTTCGCCCTCGATCCAACGTATGAATACGTGTGCTGATGTCGCGAAGAGCCCGGCATTGGCAGTCGCATCTTGTAGTAGCAGGTAACCCATGATGATGTAGCCTGCCATCTCTACCAGGCGGCGTGCCGTGAGGTCGGTGAGTTCTTGGTCTTTCAGTTCCACAATCCTGCTTACTGCCTCTTCGTAGCGTGGTACCATGGCATCGAGACGCGCCTTCAAGGGAGCCATCTCGGGCGATACTTCCCACTCGGCAAACTCTTTCATCACACCAGCATAGAAACCCGATGTGGCGTAGCGTATGGCTGCGATGACCTGCATCTGGGTAGTGCCCTCGTAGATGTTTGTCACACGAGCATCGCGGTAGAGGCGTTCACAAGCATAGTCCTTCATGTAACCCGAACCACCATGCACCTGCACGCAGTCGTATACATTCTGGTTACACAGCTCGCTGCCCAAGCCCTTAGAGAGAGGAGTGAACGAGTCGGCCAGTTTGGCATAGTACTTTTGCTCCTTGCGCTCCTCAGGAGTGAGCTTGCGCTCCTTACTGATATCCTCAAGAGCCTTATAGATATCTACGTAGCGTGAGGTCTGATAGAGTATCGCGCGTGTAGCATCTAGCTTGGCCTTGATATTGCTGATCATTTCAGCCACGGGTGCCATCTCGATGATGGGTTTGTCAAACTGACGACGACTGCGAGCATAGGCAAGTGCCTCCTCGTAGGCAGCTTGTGAGATACCTACGGTCTGGGCAGCAATGCCAAGACGAGCACCATTCATCAGTGCCATCACATATTTGATGAGGCCAAGTCGGCGCTCACCACAAAGTTCTGCCTTGGCATTATTGTATACCAGTTCACAGGTGGGACTACCCTTGATACCCATCTTGCTCTCTATGCGGCGTACGGTGACACCACCATTGCGTTTATCGTAGATAAACATGGATAGGCCGCGTCCATCTTTCGTCCCCTCTTCAGAACGTGCCAGTACGAGGTGTATGTCGCTATCGCCATTGGTGATAAAGCGCTTCACACCATTGAGGTACCAGCAGCCATCCTCTTCGCTATAGGTGGCTTTGAGTTGTGCGCTCTGTAGGTCTGAGCCCGCGTCGGGTTCTGTGAGGTCCATACTCATGGTCTCGCCACTGCATACGCGGCCGATGAAGTGCTGTTTCTGCTCTTCGCTGCCAAATTCATAGATGGTCTCGGCGCAATCTTGCAGTGCCCACAGGTTTTCAAACCCCGCATCGGCACGACTCACCATGTCGGCAGCAATCATAAAGGTAACGCTCGGGAAGTTGAGGCCACCATAGCGGCGCGGCATCGACAAGCCCATAAGGCCTGCCTTGCGCAGTGCGTCAAGATTCTGCTCGGTGCCCGAGGCGTAATACACATGTCCGCCCTCACAGGTAGGGCCTTCGTGGTCTACACCTTCGGCATTGGGGGCGATGATATCGCCACAGATCTCACCTACGATTTCGAGCACTTTGTCATAGTTGTCCATCGCGTCCTCATGGTCCTGAGGGGCGTAGGCATATTGGTCTTTCTCTTCGAAGTCGCGCTCGCGAAGTTCCACGATACGCTTCATCAACGGATGGTTCAAGTAATGCTTGAGCTCCGGGCTGTGGGTATAAAAGTTGGGCATAATATGTGAGACCGACCCTAACCCTCCCTCTACGGAGGGAACTCGGGCATCGCGGTCTATTGTTATTCGTTATCAGTTGTTTTCATTGGATTGAATCCCCTCCCTAGAGGGAGGGTTAGGGTGGGTCTTTTTTATCATCTTCGGCACCACCTCTTCCACGCGTCCTATGATGACATAGTCGGCAATGGCATTGATGGGAGCGTTAGGGTCAGTATTGATGGATACGATGATGCCACTCTCCTGCATGCCGATGGTGTGCTGTATCTGTCCGCTGATGCCGCAGGCGATATAGAGTTTGGGACGTACGGTGAGTCCTGTCTGCCCTATCATGCGGTCGTGCTCTACGAAGTCTGCATCTACGGCAGCGCGGCTTGCGCCTACCTCTCCGTGCAACTCTTTGGCAAGGTCGAAGAGCAGGTTGAAGTTCTCTCGTGAACCTACACCATAGCCTCCGGCAACCACAACAGATGCACTTTTAAGGTTGTGCTTGGCACGCTCGATATGGCGTTCAAGAACCTTCACTACAAAGTCGGCATCGGTGACATAACTCTTCACTTCGTGATGAATCACCTTGCCTTGATAGTTAGCATCGCGTACCTCCTTCTTCATCACACCCTCGCGCACGGTTGCCATCTGCGGGCGGTGCTCGGGGTTGACAATCGTAACCACGATATTACCACCAAAGGCGGGGAGCATCTGCAGCAAGATGTTCTCATAGTGCTTGCCCGTATGCTCATCGGTATGGTCACCTATGGCGAGGGCTGTGCAGTCTGCTGTGAGACCACCGTGCAGGGCTGCTGATACGCGCGGACCGAGGTCACGGCCTACAGCCGTAGCACCCAGTAGCGCTATCTGCGGTTTCTCCTCTTCGAAAAGTTTGGTCAATACCGCAGCGTGAGGTAATGTGGTGTAGGGGTACAAGCCCTCACCATCAAAGAGGTGCAGTGTATCTACGCCATAGGGCATCACCTGAGCGGATATGCCATCGAGGCCTTCACCTATGGCCACGGCCTCGAGTTGGCAGCCCAGTTCGTCGGCCAATGAGCGCCCCTTGGTCAGCAGTTCAAGACTGACCTCGGCCACACGGCTCTCCTCTTGTAATTCTAAGTATATGAATAGGTTGTTCATAATTGGGAGACCCACCCTAACCCTCCCTCTAGGGAGGGGACCCGGGCATCACGGGTCTATTTTATTTGTTATCAGTTATTTTCATCGGACTCTGAAGTCCCCCTCTGTCGGGAGGGGTTAGGGGATGCTTTTCATCAGCTCCTCTATCTCCTCATCGCTGCTACCCATCACACGGCTCTCTTTGGCCTTGAGCACGATGCTCTCTACGGCTTTCACTCGTGTGGGCGAGCCTGAGAATCCGCACTGTGTGATGTCGGCCTCAATGTCAGCAGCGCTCCATGCCTCAATGTCTGCATTCTTATAACTCATCAGCAACTTGGCATGGCGTGGTCGGCATGGCGCAGCAGTGCCATCTACGGTGATGACAACAGGCAGAGGAGCCTCTACCACCTCTACGCCATTGTCGATACGGCGCTTTACGGTGATATGTCCATCGCTCACGTCTTGTATCTCTTCAGCATAAGTGATCTGGGGGATACCTAGTCGCTCAGCCACCTGCGAGCCTACCTGTGCAGTCTCTCCATCAATGGCTTGGCGGCCACAGAGCACGATGTCATGCCCACCCATTTTGCCTATGGCAGTGGCTAGGGCATACGATGTGGCCAAGGTGTCGGCACCAGCAAAGGCACAGTCAGAGAGCAGATATCCCCCGTCAGCACCACGAAAGAGGCTTTCGCGTACCACCTCTTCCGCACGTGAGGGCCCCATCGTGAGTACCTGTATGGTAGAGCCGGGATGCTGCTCCTTCAGTCGCAATGCCTGCTCCAACGCCTTCATATCATCGGGGTTGATGATGACAGGCAGTGCCGCACGGTTGATAGTGCCGTCAGCATTCATAGTGCCTTGCCCCACGCAACGTGTGTCAGGCACTTGCTTGGCAAGTACGATAATGTTTAGGTTCATATGGATAATTTACTATTTTACAATTTACAAATTACTATTTATTTGCGATTTAGTTATATTACAATTTGCTCAACAAATCGTAAATAGTAAATCGTCAAATTGTAAATTGAGGCTACATGGCCATGCCCCCATCTACCTGGAGCACCTGTCCAGTGACGTAGGCTGCGAGGTCTGAAGCAAGGAAGAGAGCAGCGCCTGCAATATCTTCACCCTCACCGGCACGGCGCAGAGGTATCTGCTTGGCCCATTCGGCACGCAGTTCCTCACTCAGTTTGCCCGTCATATCGGTATTGATGAAGCCTGGAGCGATGACGTTGGCGCGTACGCCACGTGAACCCAGTTCGGCAGCTATGCTCTTGGTAAGCCCGATGATGCCCGCCTTCGATGCTGCATAGTTGCACTGGCCAGCATTGCCATGTACACCCACTACTGACGACATGTTGATGATGCTGCCAGCGCGTTGACGCATCATGATAGGTGTACATACGCGGCAGAAGTTGAATGCCGACTTCAAGTTGGCCGAGATCACCTCATCCCACTGCTGCTCGCTCATACGCATCAGCAATCCGTCACGTGTGATGCCCGCATTGTTCACCAAGATATCGATACGGCCAAACTCCTTCACCACCTCGGCTACAAGTGCCTCTGTAGCGGCATAATCGGCTGCATCGGCCACATAGCGCTTCACCTTTACACCCAATGCGGCAATCTCCTGCTCGGTCTGCTCGGCAGCAGCGCTCACCGTTACGTGAGTGAATGCTATGTCAGCACCCTCGGCAGCAAAGCGCAATGCCACTGCCTTACCTATACCACGCGATGCACCCGTGATGAGTGCCACCTTTCCTTCTAACATCTTTCCCATACTATATCTGTTTATAGGGTTTAACATCTTAACTTTCGTGTTTTATCACAGGCTTGATAAAAATTTATCATAGGTATGATAATTCTTTGTCATCGGTGTGAAAACACATCGTTTATCTGTGCAAAGATAGAAATACTTTCCATACCGCCCAAAAAACTCCAACTTTTCACAGATACAACAGCCCCACTATCCTTCATTTTGTCACAAAACCTTTTTTCAGTTGTCACAAAATATATTTTAGAATATCCGATTTCACCGTTATCTATCTACATTCATCGCTTCTCCAGAATAACTGTTTTTGCCAGTGAATATATTCTAACAATTTCAAGACAGACACATGTAACCACCTCAATTTGTACTCATTATGAGATATGAGATGATTCTTGCCTTTTTGTAAATAAATCTTAAAAAAGTTTGTGAATATAAAAAACAATGTTTACCTTCGCCCCAACTTATGTTAAACTTTATAAATAATCATTATGAAAAAGTTATTAGCAATGGCGGTAGCCATGGTATTTGCATTTGGTGCAAACGCACAGATTAACAAGGGTGAGATTATTGGAACTGCAGGCATTGGTTTGGGCAACTCTCTTTATGGTGCTTATAGCAGCTCTCTCCTTCCTATTAATCTTGAGGCAGAGTATGGTGTTGTAGAGTCCGGTCTCTTTGGCGTAGACGGTCTTAGCCTTGGTGTTGGTCCTGCAATTTCTTACACTCAAGGAAAAGAATCTTACAATTACGGTTGGGGTGACTATGGTTACAAGTGTTCTTCAATCCTTGTAGGTGCTAAGGGTTACTTCCATTATGACCTCTTCAATGTCGATAAGTTGGATACTTATGCGTCTATCACTTTGGGCTATAATATTGCATCTGCTAAATATTTTGGTGATTGGGGTGTTAATGCAGGCAATGCAGTATCTGTAGGTGGCCTTTTCTACGGTTTCTCTGTAGGTGCTCGCTACTGGTTTACCGATGCTATTGGTGCTAACCTCGAGGCAGGTGTTGGCCTTTCATTCTTGAAGGCAGGTGTAACCTTCAAGCTCTAATTTAAAAGAAATAGGTTAATATAACCTTGACTCTCTGAGGGCGCATCATGATGCGCCCTCTTTTTTGTAGTAGTAGTCTTTTATATGGAGACTGTTACGATACTTATTTTGTATAGTAGTAATCTTTAAGTATTATTCTTATTATAGAGATTGATTATCTCATCCTTTTTATGTAAATTTGTGCGTTGATACCAAAGTGAAACTAACAATATAAACCATTTAATACACTATTCGTATGTCAAAGAAAGCATTATTGATGATTTTGGACGGTTGGGGTTTCGGCAACCAAGGTAAGGGCGACGTTATCTTCAACACTCCTACTCCCTACTGGGACTATCTGATGAGTACTTATCCTCACTCACAGCTGCAGGCCAGCGGTGAGAACGTAGGTCTCCCCGACGGACAGATGGGTAACTCTGAGGTAGGTCACCTCAACATCGGTGCTGGCCGTGTAGTATACCAGGACCTCGTGAAGATTAACCGTGCTTGTGCTGACAATAGCATCATGCAGAACAAGGAAATCGTAGCTGCTTATAGCTACGCCAAGGAGAATGGCAAGAACCTCCACCTCATGGGCCTCACCTCTGACGGTGGCGTACACAGTTCACTCGACCACCTCTTCAAACTCATCGATATTGCTGGTGAGTATGGCATCGACAACACCTATGTGCACTGCTTCATGGACGGTCGTGACACCGACCCCAAGAGCGGCGCAGGCTTCATCGGTCAGCTCGTTGAGCACAATGCTAAGATTGCCTCTATCATCGGTCGCTACTATGCTATGGACCGCGACAAGCGTTGGGAGCGCGTGAAGGTGGCTTATGACCTTCTCGTAAATGGCGAGGGCAAGAAGGCTACCGACATGGTACAGGCTGTAGAGGAGTCATACGCTGAGGGCGTGACTGACGAGTTCATCCTCCCCATCGTAAACAGCAACTACGACGGCACCATCAAGGAGGGCGACGTAGTGATCTTCTTCAACTACCGCAACGACCGTGCCAAGGAGCTTACCGTAGTGCTCACACAGCAGGATATGCCCGAGGCTGGCATGCACACTATCCCCGGCTTGCAGTACTACTGCATGACTCCGTACGACGCATCATTCCAGGGTGTACATATCCTCTTCGACAAGGAGAACGTAGAGAACACCCTCGGTGAGTACGTAGCTTCTAAGGGTCTCAAGCAGCTCCACATCGCCGAGACAGAGAAGTATGCTCACGTAACCTTCTTCCTCAACGGTGGTCGCGAGACTCCCTACGATGGTGAAGACCGTATCCTCGTTCCCTCACCCAAGGTAGCTACCTATGACCTCCAGCCCGAGATGAGCGCTTACGAGGTACGCACCAAGCTCGTTGAGGCTATCCGCGAGGACAAGTACGACCTCATCGTGGTGAACTTCGCTAATGGCGACATGGTAGGTCACACTGGCGTATACAGCGCTATCGAGACTGCTGTGAAGGCTGTTGACGAGTGCGTGAAGGATGTTATCGAGGCTGCTAAGGAGACAGGCTATGAGGCTATCATCATCGCTGACCACGGTAATGCTGACAATGCAGTGAACGCTGACGGTTCGCCCAACACCGCTCACTCGCTCAACCCCGTACCCTTCGTATACGTTACTGAGAACAAGGACGTACAGCCCGCCGATGGTATCCTCGCTGACGTTGCTCCTTCAGTGCTGAAGATTATGGGCTTGCCCGTACCTGCTGAAATGACCGGTAAGCAGCTTATTTAAGTTAATTAGGAGTTATGAATTAGGAGTTATGAATTATCTGACGAATAAAAGTCTATTACAGGAATTTCTAACTCCTAACTATAAACTCCTAATTCCTAATTTCTAACTCCTAATAAAAGTACATGGTAGAAGTCAACGGTGTAGTCGTATCATTCGACGTATTCAAAGAGAATTTCTTGTGCGACCTTGAGGGTTGCAATGGTGCTTGCTGTATCGAAGGCGATGCGGGTGCGCCCATCACACCCGATGAGGTAAAAGAAGTAGAGGCATTGCTGCCCGAGATTTGGGACGAGTTGTTGCCCGAAGCACGGGAGGTCATCAATCGTCAAGGTATCTCATACTACGACCCTACAGGCGAACTGGTCACCTCTATCGTCAATGGCAAAGACTGCGTATTTACCTGCTACGATGAGCGTGGCTGCTGCTACTGCGCCATCGAACGCGCCTACCGCCAGGGACGTGTACCCTTCTATAAGCCCATCTCGTGTCACCTCTATCCCATCCGTGTGGGCAACTATGGTCCGTACAAAGCGCTCAACTACGACCGCTGGGACGTATGCAAGGTGGCCGTACTCAAAGGTCAGAAGGAGAACCTCCCCATCTATAAGTTCTTGAAGGAGCCCCTCATCCGCCGCTTCGGCGAAGATTGGTATGCCGAGTTGGAGCTCGTAGCCGAGGAACTCGCCAACCAAGGAATCATCTAGACATTGGCTAAGGGCATGTATGAAAAGGGCAATTGAAGCGGCCATACAGGCCGAGGCCCTACGCTTGGGATTCTCGGCCTGCGGCTTTGCCAAGGCCGATCCGGTGAGTGATGAAATGGTCCAGAAGCTGGACCGATGGGTCGACATGCGCTATCATGCCGACATGGGCTACATGGAACGCAACCGCCACCTGCGCCTTAATCCTACACAACTTGTACCTGGCTGCCGGACACTCATTGTGGTGGCACTCAACTACTATCCGCAGCGGACACTCCCTAGCGATAGCTACCAAATTGCCTACTACGCCTATGGGGACGACTATCACCGTGTGGTGAAGGACAAACTGCACCTATTGCTTGCTTACATCAAGACACTGGTATCTAAGGTACAGGGACGTGCCTTCTGCGATACGGCTCCACTGCTCGAGCGCTATTGGGCCGTGAAGGCTGGCTTGGGCTTCATCGGGCGCAACCGCACGCTCATCATCCCCGACAAGGGCAGTTACTTCTTTTTGGGAGTATTGGCAGTAGACACAGAGTTGCAAGTATCTACCTACGACGGACCTCGCTCCTGTGGCAACTGCAAACGCTGCTTCATGGCTTGCCCCACGGGTGCCTTGACAGAAGATGGCATCGACTGTCGCCGTTGCCTCTCTTACCTTACTATTGAACATCGAGGAGAAATCCCCGATGAATACAGCAAAAAAATGGGAAATCGCATCTCCGGCTGCGACACATGCCAGCGGGCATGTCCCCACAACCGCTATGCCGAGCCTACGACCGAGATGGCCTTTGCCTTGCCTCCAGAAGTGGCTTCACTCACCCGCGAGGCATGGCAGCAACTGACACCGGAACAATACCGCACACTCTTCAAGCACAGCGCCATTGAGCGTGCTGGATATGAGGGGCTGATGCGCAATATACGGAATCGAGATTAGTGCGCTCGGACTTCACTCTTTTCGGAGTATCTTATTATATGCCTGCGTGTCATTAAGCACCTTACATGCCTGCACGATGGTGCTGTCGCTCTTGAGAGCCTGGGCGATGGCGCCTTGCTGGTAGTAGTAGCGGGTGACAATCTCGTCGGCCAAGAGTTCGCATATATCGGTCTTGAAGTTCTCGAAGTCACGGTCGAGGTCGTGGCTGAGTTTCTTCTCCAGAGCGGCTAATTCGGCGGCAGAGTCTTTCAGGTATCCCTCAAACTCAGCTATCTCCTTAAAGGCGGCCAAGGCCTTCTCGCTCTGACGGTCGTAGGTGAAGTTTGACGCCTTGACATACTCCTTGAAGTCTTGGTACAGACTGTCACTGATGCAGAACTCCTCTACTGGGGGTATCTGCTGATGGGTACGAGTATAGGCGGTGGCAAAGTCGAGCAGCGCCTCATCATTGGCCAAGTAGTAGAGGAGGTTGGGCAGACGTTCGGCCTTGATATCAATGTCGGGGGTGATGCCTCCTGCGGCCTCGACGGGGCGTCCGTTGTGGGTATAGAACTTCTGCGTGGAGGTGATGCGTTTGGTGCTATCGCCCTTGTGCGAATAGTCAATCTTCTGTACGCAGCGTCCCGATGGGGTGTAGTATTTTGAGGTGGTAACCTTGAGCGATGCGTTGTAGGGGAGTTCGCGCACGGTTTGTACAAGTCCCTTACCATAGGTGCGCTGACCGATGATGACGCCACGGTCAAGATCCTGTATGGCACCGGCGACGATTTCCGAGGATGAGGCGCTCTGTCCATCGACAAGGACGACGAGGGGGATATCGGTGTCGAGCGGTTCGCGTCGTGTCTTGAAAGTCTGTGCTGCTTGGGGTACCTTTCCTTTGGTAGAAACGATGGTAGTTCCCTTTGGCACGAACAGGCTGGTGATGTCTACGGCTTCGGAGAGTGAGCCTCCCCCGTTACCGCGGAGGTCGAGGATGAGTCTGCGGGCGCCTCGGTTCTTGAGGTCAACGAGTGCCAGGCGTATGTCGCGCGAACAGTTGTCAGTGAAACTGTTAAGGATAACGTATCCTGTGCTGTCGGCCAATAGGGTGTAGTAGGGCACTGGTGGCAGGGCGATGTTGGAACGGGTAACCTTGACCTCTCTGATGCTGTCGGCTACTCCCTCGCGTTTGGTACGCACGATAAGTGCGGTTCCCGGCTCGCCGCGCAAGCGTTCGCTCACCTTATCGACAGTCCACCCCTTGAGGTCGGTGCCATCAATGGAGAGGAGGATGTCGCCCGCACGCAGTCCTGCCTCCATGGCAGGCATGCCCTCGTAGGGTTCAGCAATGACCACGCGGTCATGCTTCTTGTGGTAGCGGATGATTGCCCCCACACCGGCATACTTTCCAGTAATCATCATTTGGAGGTCATCGTCCTCCTCTTCGGGGTAATATATCGTGTAGGGGTCAAGTTTGGATGTGATGGCATGGATGGCCTCATCGACAACTTCGGGTATATCGAGCGTGTCGACATAGAGCATGTCGAGTTCGCGGAACACGGCGTGAAACAGGTCGAGATGTTTGGAGATAAGGAAGTTTCTGTTGTCGCCCCTAAACGAAGCGAGAAACAGACATATCGCCGGAAGACCCAGCAATAGGAGCAGGCGTGTATGGATACGTTTCATTGTATGAATGGTCTATGTTTATTGATTGATGATGTGTGCGATGCTATTCTTTATCTCTTGCCATGTGGCATCGGTCAACTTGGTGCCTATGGTCTGTATCACATGGCCGGCCAAGAGTGAGCCCATCTCGGCACACTGCTGCAATGGATAGTCGTGTAGCAAACCATACATCACGCCAGCAGCATAGAAGTCACCGGCGGCTGTAGTGTCGACTACCTTGTCGACATCCATGGCGGGAGCAAAGACCTTCTCATCATTGCGCATGATATAGGCACCTGCGGCGCCCACCTTCACCACGGCTACTTCACACAACGTGTGAAGATGCTCAAGAGCCTCCTCGGCATCGGCTGATGCAAAGGCACGCGCCTCCTCTTCGTTGGCAAACACGACATCGACATATTCGGTGACGAGGTGCGTGAAAAATTCCAAGTCGGCAGCCACGATGTTATAACTGGCCAAGTCGAGGCATATCTTGAGGCCCTCCTCCTTGGCCAACTGTACGGCGCGGAGGATGAGGGCGTGGTTCTGCACTAGATAACCCTCGACATAGAGATAGTCGTATCCCTCGAACATGGCGGCATCGAGGTTCTCGGGGCTCATTGCAGCAGCAGCCCCCAAATAGGTGGCAAAAGTGCGCTCACCACCCGGCGAGATGAAGGTGTAGGCAATACCCGACTGCTGAGGCAGTGTGGTCAAGTAGGGGACAATGCCCTTCTGCTCGCAGTTGGCGGCAAAGAAAGCGCCCGTGGTGTCACTGCCCACTGTGCCGATAAATCCCGGCTGCATATCCAGATTGGCCAAGGCAAGCATGGTATTGCCAGCCGAGCCACCCGTGGCCTGCTGCACATCGAGTTGGGCAAAGCGTTCTTGAATACGTTGTTGCTCATCGTCACCAATGAGTGTCATGCTTCCTTTGGGAAGTCCGAACGCCTCTAACAATTCATCGCTCCGCAACACCGCCAATGCATCAACCAATGCGTTTCCTATACCAATAATTCGTTTCATTTGTTATAATCCTTTCCTTTTTTGTAATTTTTTCGGCAAAGTTATTGCATATTTCAAAATATCCTAGTAATTTTGCAGCGCAATTGAGAGAAAAACTAAAAATAGTTACTGAAAAAACCTCTCGAAAGTAGAAATTCTTCGTTAGCTCAGTCGGTTAGAGCATCTGACTGTTAATCAGAGGGTCCTTGGTTCAAGTCCAAGACGAAGAGCAAAGTTTAAGGGTTAGTAATATTCTTCGTTAGCTCAGTCGGTTAGAGCATCTGACTGTTAATCAGAGGGTCCTTGGTTCAAGTCCAAGACGAAGAGCAGAGAGGTTCGCATAGCGAGCCTCTTCTGTTTTTAAATACCCTAACGGCGTTAGCGCATTGCCAAGGCACAGTTCTCGGCAGCCTCCATGATCTCACGCTCACCTGGACCCTTATCATTGATGCCGCACAGGTGCAAAATACCGTGTATGATAGTGCGGTGTAACTCCTCGTCGTATGCAGTGGCAAACTGTTCGCTATTGGTGCGCACCGTGTCGAGACTGATGAAGAGGTCTCCACTGATGGTATCACCCTCGGTATAATCAAAGGTAATGATGTCGGTGTAATAGTCGTGCTGCAGATACTCGCGGTTCACCTCAAGTATGCGCTCGTCGTTACAGAAGATATAATTCACATCGCCCACCTTCTTGCCATAGGTGGCAGCCACAGAGCGTATCCATGCTGTAGTGGGGCGTTTCTTGATGTCGGGCATGCGTGTGCCGTCGGTTTGATAAGTAATCATATTTACAGTTTATATCAATATTACAAAGACAATAAAAAAACAATGTTATTTACAACCTTTAATCTTTGCCACTATTTCCTCTATCTCTTCCAAAGAGTTTGCAACCAATAGGAGGTCCGTTAGGTCATGACGCAACAGTTTCTGATCACGCAAATTACCAAGCAACGCAAGCAATGCATCCCAACAGCCTGCGATATTATAGAGTATTAGCGGCTTGGTATGATAGCCTATACTACCCTCGCCCAAGACGTGAAATATCTCATCAAGCGTTCCTAGTCCACCAGGCAGAGCGATGAAGACATCACTCTCACGCAACATCACCTCTTTACGTTGCCCAAGACTATGCACGTGGATTGTCTTATCGAGTAGCGTACTTACAATACCTTTCTCTACTAACCGATCGGGCACTATGCCCACTACAGTAGCCCCCACTTCTTTAGCTGCGCAAGCCACACAATCCATCAGTCCCAGGCTAGCGCCACCATAGACAAGACAATGTCCCTGTTGACCTATCCAATGGCCCAAAAGGGCTGTCTGTCTGAAGAACTCAGGTTCAATAGCTGTTGCTGCAGAACAGAATACAGCTATGGAGAGCGAACGTTGCTGCTTCATGAGAGACATATCTAAAACTTGTTGACTTAATATTCAAAACTACTGCCGCCGAGAAATTCACGCAACAAGGAAGTGGGAGGTAAGTCATTATCGGGGACTGACTCGAAATATTGCAAGAACTTACGCAGACGGTAGGCTTCACTATACTCAGGACTATTCTCTTTCACTTGTTCAAGAATGGGCATGATATGGTTTTTCAATACCGCCAATTCAAAGAGTAAAGCCGAGTTGAACATAGCATCGGCATATTCTTGAAATGGGAATATCCACTTATCCTCCCCCTGGCGCACACTAGACCAACGCCTGATAGTAGCCTCAGCCGAATAGTTGCGATACTTGTAGTCACGCAAGATACGACGTAACAGACGATTGTCTGTAGTGGGTATATAGTTGTGGTCGTCAAGCATAATGCTGGTAAGGGCCGACACGTAAATCTTATATTTGGCATCATCTGCAATGTGGGCCGTGAGCTCAGGATTGAGGGCATGGATACCCTCCAAGATAAGAATGGTGTTATCATCAATGCGCAAACGTTTGCTCGTAAGCACACGCTTACCCGTCGTAAAATCGAACCTTGGCAACTCTACCTCCTCGCCCCGTAGTAACGCATTGAGCTCAGCATTGAAATAGGGAAGATCAACAGCATAAAGCGACTCAAAGTCATATTGGCCATGTTCATCAAGTGGAGTGAGTTCACGATCAACAAAATAATCGTCCAATGAAAGAGCTACGGGGTGTAACCCACAAGTCATGAGTTGTATGGAGAGTCGTTTGCTGAAAGTAGTCTTTCCCGATGATGATGGACCAGCAATAAGCACGATACGAGCACCACGACGATGTATATCGTCGGCGATATGAGCGATGCGCTTTTCTTGCAATGCTTCAGCCACATTTATGAGTTCAGTAGAACGGCCATTGGCACAGGCTCTATTGAAATCTCCTACAGTACTTACGCCCAAAATCTTCTGCCAATGATGATGTTCGCTGAAGACACTAAGCATCTTATCTTGACGTACGAGCTCAGCCAAGCTGTCGGGATTCTCACGGCTAGGCACACGCAAGAGTAGTCCGTCATGATACTGTTGCAGTGCAAAAAGGTGTATCTTACTGGTGGAAATAAGCAGACTTCCATAATAGTAGTCCACCTTATCACCTAGCTGATAGTACACACTATAAATCCTCCCAGTGGTTTCAAGTAAAGTACAGACATCAGTACGCCCCTCACGACGGAACGCCTCTATAGCCTCGCTAGTCGGGCAGCTGATTCGCCGTATAGGCATATCAGTATCTATAATCTCTTGCATGCGCTGTTTGATTGCATCAACATCGCTCTGCTTCACAGCACGTCCTATATGCAGGTTACAAAAGTATCCCTTTGAAATGGGATGCTCGATAATAATTTCCCCATCAGGATAAATTTCGCTCACTGCCTTGGAGAGCACGAAAAAGAGAGTGCGCACATAAGTACGCATACCCGAGTCAGAGGTAATGTCTAGAAACTCCACATCCTTGTGGTTATAGACCTTAAAATCGAGACTCTCGACTTTGTTGTTGACTCGTGCACTCACTGCGCCATATGGCATATTAAGATCAAACGCAACATACACTTCTTGCAAAGTGGTTCCTGGAAGAAACTCCCGTGTGACCCCATTATTGCGACAACGTATCTGTATCATAGTTGACTATTTTAATACCATAATATGATGGCGTAAAGATAATCAATAATCTTTATATGATGTAATCTTTTACAATCTTTAATATTGATGTATATCAGGACCTCTCCTTACAGGCTCTGCATATCGTTGAGTTTCTTGTAGTAGCCTCCACTGCCGAGCAGGCTCTCGTGGGTACCTCGCTCTACAATCTCGCCCTCGAGCATCACGCATATCTCATCGGCATGCTTGATTGTGCTCAGGCGGTGGGCAATGGCGATGGTAGTGCGCGACTTCATCAAGCGTTCCAGAGCTTCTTGTACCAAGCGCTCGCTCTCGGTATCGAGGGCCGATGTGGCCTCGTCCAGAATGAGTATGGGCGGGTTTTTCAAGATGGCACGGGCGATGCTCAAGCGTTGGCGCTGACCTCCCGAGAGGCGACAGCCACGATCACCGATGATGGTATCGTACCCCTGCTCGCTCTCCATGATGAACTCGTGGGCATTGGCAATCTTGGCAGCTTCGATGACCTGTTCCATGGTGGCGCCCTCGACACCGAAACTGATGTTGTTGAAGATGGTGTCGTTGAAGAGGATGGCCTCTTGGTTTACATTGCCGATGAGTGAACGCAAATCGCGTATCGAGATGTCGCGTATGTCGCGCCCGTCGATGGTGATACTGCCACCTGTAACATCGTGGAAACGGGGTACAAGGTCTACAAGGGTCGACTTGCCTGAGCCCGACTGGCCCACGAGGGCAATGGTCTTACCCTTTGCGACGGTGAGGTCGATGCCACGTAGTACGAGGTTGCCTGGTGTGTAGTGGAAGTTCACACCCTTGAACTCGATGCTCTGCTCGAAGGTGGGCAGTGCAGCAGGCTTCGTGGCTTCCTTAATGGGGTTCTCGGCGCTGAGTATTTTGTCTACACGATCCCAACAACCCATGCCGATGGGAATGTTGTAGAAGGCCTTGGAGAGGTCTTTGATGGGATTGAGTATGTTGTAGAGCATCACCAAGTAATAGATAAAGGTGGCTCCCTCCATGCCCGATGTGCCGTTGAGGATGATGTAGCCGCCTGCCCACATCACGATGACGATGATACAGGTACCCATGAACTCACTGGCGGGGTGTGCCGCCGATTGGCGTATGGTCATGCGCATCACGGCATTGCGGTAGGTATTGTTGATATCGGCGAAGCGCTGCTTCATCTTGCCCTCGGCGAGGAAGGCTTTGATGATGCGTAAGCCGCCCAATGTCTCATCGAGTTGGGCCAGCAGTGTGCCCCAATAGTTTTGTGCCTCCTTTGATTTACGCTTCAGTTTGCGGCTGATGGCACCCATGGCCCAAGCTAGCGCTGGCATAGCCACAAGCACGAAGAGCGTGAGCTCCCAACTGAGGAAGAAGAGGGTGCATAGGGTCACGATGATAGCAATGGGATTTTTGATAAGCATCTCCAAGGAGTTTGACAATGAGGTCTCGAGACCGCTCACGTCACTACTCATGCGTGAGATGATATCGCCCTTGCGCTCTTCAGAGAAGAAACTCAAGGGGAGTCCCATTACCTTATTATATACTTGGATGCGTATGTCGCGCACCACACCTGTGCGTAGAGGAATGAGTGTTGCAGAAGAACCAAAGTAGCAAGCCGTTTTGAGCAGCGTCATCACAATGAGCACCACGCCCGATGTGATGAGCACCCATAGGGCGCCACGCGTCTCGATGAAGTAGTTCATGTAGTAGTAGAAGTTGTTCTTGACTACATCGGCAACGTTTCCATCGGCCCATGTCATGTGCTCGTAGGTGGTGTCGCTCACCTGAAAGAGAATCTCTAGAATGGGGATGAGCAACGCAAATGAGAATACGTTGAGTACCTGTGCTAGAAAGTTGAGCACCAAATTGCTGAAGAGATACTTCCTATAGGGAGGTATGAATCGGCGTATGAGTGAGATGAATTGTTTGATCATAGATTCTTTTTTTATAGGTCAACGGTCAACAGACAACAGTCAACAGTTGCCTCCGGAAGTTTGATTCTTTATAATTGGAGTTTCCGCGATGTCTGCAGCTCCCTCCCTAGAGGGAGGGGTGGGGTGGGTCTCCCTTTTCCACTTCCATCGCTTGTGAGTCCAGAGATAGAGATGAGGCTGCTCTTTGATGTCTTGTTCGAGCATGCGCATGTACTGCTTGCTGTATCCACACTCTTCGCCCTCTATGGCGTGTATGGGTTGGAAGGTGAGTTCGTAGTATCCGCGGCGCACACATTTCATGCTACCATATACGAAGTGGGCATTGAGTTTCTTACCCATGGCCTCACCACCCGTGATGATGGGTGTGTCTTGGTTGAGGAAGGTCATCCATTCGGGTTCGGGGCGGCGTGGAGGACGTTGGTCAGCAATGAATCCCAATAAGGGTTGCTTGCCATCGCGCACCATGGTGATGATGGCGCGTAGAGCCTGCTTCTGGGGGATGCCTACGGTGTTGAATCGGCTACGCAAACGGTATATCAGCTTGTCCATCGCCTTATTGCTGAGCGGATGGTAAATCTGACCTGCCGTGAAATCGGGTGATGTCCACATGGTGATAGAGATGATATACTCCCAGTTGGCTTGGTGACCGAGGTAGAGGAATATGGGACGGCCATCGCTGCGTAGTTGCTCCATATGTTCAGGGTTGGTAAATCGCATACGACGGCGCATCTCATCGTCAGAGATATGCAGTAGCTTTACCGTCTCCATCACATAGTCGCAGAAATGGCGGTAAAACAACTTTTCGATCTTTGTAATCTCCTCGGTCGACTTCTCGGGGAAAGAGTTCTCTAGATTCTTGCGCACTACCTCACGCCTATACCTTGCCACGTAGTATACGAGGGGGTATATCAAGTCGCTCAGCACATAGAGCACGCGCAAAGGCCATATGGCTATGGCTTTGAACAATAATGTGAGCAGCGCAAGTGTAATCTTCTCTTTCATCGAACAAATTTACTAATTACTATTGCTCGAATCACCCCTCCTTGGGAGGAGCAGGGGGGAGGTTTTCCTCCTTATACCACGACGCATACATCAGATATTGGCGTGCAATACGTTGGTTCAGCTCTCGACTTTGCTCGGGGTCCACCTTCTTGATGAATTTGGCGGGTATGCCTCCCCACAGGGTGCCTGGCTCAATGATGGTACCCGAGGTGACCAAGGCGTTGGCAGCTACGATGGCTCCTTCGCCCACCACTACGTGGTCAAGCAGTGTAGCACCCATGCCGATGAGGGCATTGTCCTTTACCGTGGCGCCGTGTATAGTCACATTGTGACCCACCGACACGTTGTCGCCTATCTCGATGGTTGATTTCTGATACAGTGTGTGTAGTACGCTGCCATCTTGTATGTTGACGCCATTTCCGATGCGTATGCTGTTGACGTCGCCGCGCAATACAGCGTTGAACCATATGCTGCAATCACGGCCCATTACCACATCACCGATGATGGTGGCATTGTCGGCCAAGTAGCAGTTCTCGCCTATCTCGGGAGTGAAACCCCGAACCGATTTGATGAGTGCCATAGCATTATCTTCCGTATATACAATCACAAAAGTACTACTTTTTATGCAAACATCAAATTTGTTCTACAGTTTTTCCCACATAGCCTCGCTTTCGTTCATTGATTCTTTTCAGCATTATACTTCAAGAGAACGAACGATAAATACCCCTTCTTTGTTAAATGCCAACCACAATAGTTTCACTCACCTAAACATCCAAATGATGAAAACGAACGAAAACAGCGCATGGGTAAAGGTTTTCTCCGGCGCAGCATTTGAGACCGAAGTTATAAAGGGACTACTCGAGGCCAATGGCATCCGATGCATCCTAGAGGACCATACCTCGATGCTAATCTCACACTACAGCAATGCAGGCGGTTACATGTGTATATTGGTGGATCCAGCCGATGAAGAATTGGCGCTAAAACTGATTCAGCATAAAGCATAACTACTAAAATCCCCAAATACTAAAGTATAGAGTTTCGTCTTATGCTTGGCTACGTCATGTTTGGGGGCAAATCAA
The DNA here is from genome assembly GCA_045654445.1 of Bacteroidaceae bacterium. Classification (GTDB taxonomy): domain Bacteria; phylum Bacteroidota; class Bacteroidia; order Bacteroidales; family Bacteroidaceae; genus UBA1189. The sequence goes on from JAZONI010000128.1 coordinate 45,071, forward strand.
ATTAAATACGGCTATTTGGCAGATTATTGGGCTGAGGCAATGGTTATATCCGATAAATGAGTTATATTTGTCGGAAATTTACAGAATCAGTAATCAGAAACAATCATGGAGATAAACATCAAAAACATCGTTCCAGAGTATCCCGCTCAAGAAAGAATGGTTTATTTCCCTGATATAGAAATGACAAAAGCGATGAAACTATTACTTTTAGGCAGCGGTGGACGCGAGCATGCCCTGGCATGGAAAATTAGCCAGAGTCCCAAAGTGGAGAAACTCTATATTGCCCCTGGTAATGCGGGCACACGTGAGGTAGGTGAAAATGTTGCCCTCTCGGCTACCGATTTTGAAGGCATCAAGGCCTTCGTGCTTGCCAATGCCATCGACATGGTGGTGGTGGGTCCCGAAGACCCATTGGTGAAGGGTGTGTATGACTACTTCCGTGATGATGAGGAATTGAAGCACATTCCCGTCATCGGTCCCTCAAAGGAGGGTGCTACACTTGAGGGTAGCAAGGACTTTGCCAAAGCCTTCATGATGCGCCACAATATCCCAACAGCACGTTACCAGACATTCACACAGGATACGCTGAACGAGGGTATTGCCTTCCTTCGCACACTTGAGGCCCCTTATGTATTGAAGGCCGACGGCCTCTGTGCTGGTAAGGGTGTACTCATCCTCCCCACCATCGAAGAGGCAGAGAAGGAACTGCGCGAGATGCTGGGCGGTATGTTTGGTTCTGCTTCAGCAAGCGTAGTTATCGAAGAGTTTCTTTCTGGCGTTGAGTGCTCGGTATTCGTGCTCACTGATGGTAAGAGTTATAAACTTCTCCCCGAAGCCAAGGACTACAAGCGTATTGGCGAGGGTGACACAGGCCTCAACACCGGTGGTATGGGTTCTATCTCTCCCGTACCCTTTGCCGATGCTGCATGGATGCAGAAGGTCGAGGAACGTATCGTACGCCCCACCGTTGAGGGCTTGGCTGCCGAGGGTATCGACTACAAGGGTTTCATCTTCTTCGGACTCATCAATGTGAAGGGCGAACCTATGGTCATCGAGTACAACGTGCGCATGGGCGACCCCGAAACTGAGAGCGTGATGCTGCGCCTGAAGAGCGACATCGTAGACCTCTTCGAAGGTGTAGCACAAGGCAACCTCAACGAGCGCACCATCGAGTTTGACCCTCGCAGTGCGGTCTGCGTGATGCTCGTGTCTGGCGGTTACCCCGGCGATTATGCCAAAGGCTATCCCATCACTGGCTTCGACAAGGTAGAGGGTAGTTTCCTCTTCCATGCCGGCACTACCGTAAAGGACGGACAGGTAGTCACCAACGGAGGTCGTGTCATCGCCGTAAGTTCTTATGGCGACACCCAACTGGAGGCTTTGGCCACCTCGTTCAAGAATGCCCAGGCACTGCAGTTCACCGACATGTATTGCCGTAGCGACATAGGTAAGGATATTCTTTAATTGTTGAGATAAATTCAGCTATGTCATTCTGACTCATTAGATTGACCCCAAGTCCATAGGATTACAATCAACGAAGTGAAGAATCTTGCCACGCGAGATTCTTCACTTTGCTCAAAATGACACGAAAGGGAAAAGCCTATGAAAAAACTCGTCCAGTTCATCATACATAGTAAGACGACAACATATATTGCCGCCCTGCTATGCGCATGTAGTTGGTGGCTCTCTCTCGACTTCCGGTCATCATGGCTACTCCCTAGCATAATATCCCTTGCGTATCTGGCATTGGGACTCTATCTGATGCATACAGATACATGCTCCTACTTCACGATATCCGGCAAAAGCACTCTTGCCGGCACCTTGTTCCTTATGGGTTGCTCACTAGCACCACAAATGGGTACAAACCTCACAGCCATGGAGCATCTGGCACTACTTGCATTGGCCGGTTTGCTATTATTGCAAACCTACCGAAGACACGATGCTATGGGGACGTACTTTATGGCATTTTCACTGATTGGCACAGCAAGCCTCATCACTCCCACTATACTATTTGGAGCGCCCATATTGCTGATATGCTGTAGCTTATTGAAGTCATTACATCTACGTACAGGACTAGCATCCCTATTTGGGATACTATTGCCCTATTGGGTTACTACCTGTGTACTATTCCTTACTGACACCCCCCTCCCCATAGATGAATTTATCCACTCCTTTCTCACCCCTCCAGCAGCATCAACATCGCCACAAGGAGATGCCCTTTTTATCAATGGTAACGCACTCTCTCACGAGATTCTGCAAACCTTGTGGTTACTGTTACTTACAATACCCAGTATAATCACAACCTTCTTTTCGCGCAACATACTCAAGGCACGCACTCAGTTGAATCTTTATTTCCTCACCATAGTGCAGCTACTGCTTGCCATCATTATCATCATCTTCCCTACCCTCTTTATGACCATGCTTCCACTCCTACTCCTCATCTGCTCAATTTTAGGGGGAACATTCTTCATTAGGAACTATCGGGGAGCAAGGATATATCTCATTGTCTTAATGATCGTGTGGCTATTCATCATAGCACTTTCTGCATGGAACAATTGCACGATATACTAATCAACTACGGCGGATGGGGCATGTTCGTTGCCGCTTTTCTAGCCGGCAGCATACTCCCCTTCAGCAGCGAAGCCATCATGCTGGCTCTCCTTGCCGTAGGCAATCCTCCTTGGCAACTGCTACTCTGCGCCTCCCTAGGCAATTCGTTGGGAGGTATAACCTGCTATTATATAGGTTACCTTACCACACCAGAGCGCGTACAGCGACTCTTCCACATCCATCCCCGGCATATGCAACGAGCCCATCGTCTGGTACAGCGCTGGGGTGCCTTCATGGGGTTTTTCTGTTGGGTTCCCTTTCTTGGCGATGCCATCCTTGTCGCTTTGGGCATCATGCGCAGCAATCCCCTCGTCACCAATGTCACCATGCTCCTTGGCCGCACGCTTCGCTACGCCATCATACTCATCTCGGCTCTCGGCATAGCAAAAATCTTCTCGTGACAAATAGGGACATGTTATCTCTGGACATCCCTTGTCCTCGTGGATAATGTATGGAAGTTACGCCTTTTTCTTGCTTGGTAGGCATCTTTTACGTAACTTTACACCCTATATAGTAGTAACGAAGACAAAGCGATGAAGATTGACCATATCGAATTGGGGAAATATCCCGTGCTGTTGGCACCGATGGAGGATGTCACCGACCCTGCGTTCCGCCTGATGTGCAAGCAGTTTGGTGCCGACCTCGTATACACGGAGTTTGTGTCGAGCGATGCGCTCATACGCCAAGTAAACAAGTCGATGCAGAAGTTGGCCATCAGTGACGAGGAGCGCCCCGTGGCAATACAGATCTATGGACGTGATGTAGACTCGATGACCGAGGCGGCACGCATCGTGGAGACAGTGAAGCCCGACATCATAGACCTCAATTTCGGTTGCCCAGTGAAGCGTGTGGCTGGCAAGGGAGCCGGTGCCGGCATGTTACAGAACGTACCTCTGATGCTTGACATCGTGCGCTCGGTAGTCAATGCCGTGAAGACCCCCGTGACCGTGAAGACACGCCTCGGATGGGACGAAAGTTCTAAAATCATTGTCGACCTCGCCGAGCAGTTGCAGGACTGTGGTATCAAGGCACTCACCATACATGGCCGTACCCGCGCACAGATGTATACGGGTGAGGCCGACTGGACCCTCATTGGCGAGGTGAAGAACAACCCCCGCATGCACATCCCCATCATCGGTAATGGCGACATCACCACTCCCGAACGTGCCAAGGAGTGTTTCGACCGCTACGGCGTGGATGCCGTGATGATAGGCCGCGCCAGCTTCGGACGTCCCTGGATATTCCGCGAGGTGAAGCATTACCTCGAGACAGGCGAGCATCTTCCGGCGCTTACCTTTGACGAGCGCATGGATATCCTGCGCGACGAAGTTAACCAGAGTGTGGCCCGACTGGACGAACGCCGGGGCATATTGCACATACGCCGCCACCTGGCTGCTACGCCGCTCTTCAAGGGATTGCCCGACTTCAAGCAGCTGCGCATCGCCATGTTGCGTGCCGAGACCGTAGAGGAGCTGTTCGAGATATTTGAGCAGATAAAGAAACAGTATGGATAGAAAGGTCCCCTTCTATCGTAATAGCATTCCTTTGAGAGCATAACCTTTGCATTATCAATAAAAAACACTATTTTTGCAGCGCAATAAAAACACGATGCTGTGATTAAACCAAACAAACACAATATATGAGAACAAGACATTTACTTGCCGCCACACTCGTGGCATGCAGTTTGGGTGTACAGGCCCAAGTGATTCAGAGTTATCAGGTACGTGATGCCGTGACCTTGCGCACACCCATCCTTACCGACAGCGTTAATACCGAAGGCCGTAAGTACGAGACCAGAGACTTGCTGGGGACAGCGATTGGTCTCAACCAGGACAACTATGCCACACAGGCCATGGAGGCTGACACAACAGGCTTCGTGACTCTGGCTGCTGCCGATGGCGAGCATCTCATCTATGTGGTGAGCACCAACATCCGTGCCGACCGCTTCATGAAAGGTAAACTCAAGGTGACCTCTCCCGTACGTTGGGAGGCCTTCATTGACGGTGCATCGAAGATGAAGAAGGAGAATGCCGAGGATAGCCTCAACGTAAAGGCTTCTCGTGACATCGCCCTCCGTATGGAGCCCGAACGCGACTATAAGGTTACACTCAAGTTGCTCGCCCATAAGGACGACAAGGCAGTACCCACATTCAAGTGCGAGGTAGTGGCCGACAAGGGTTATGAGAAGGTGAACGTGTTTAGCGGTCAGGACCTGAAGCGTCGATTCACCCTTGACAATACGGTATATGGCAATCGTGTCATCGATGTGGCCATGTCGCCCAGCGGCAAATATCTCTATACCCGCTACTGGAACAACTACAGTAAGGGCCGCCAGCATGTATATGCCCAACTCACCGATGCGAAGACAGGCAAGGTGATTCTCGCCAATGCCAAGGACGGCATGCGCTGGATGCCCAAGAGCGACAAGATGTACTACACCGCTACAGCGGCTACAGGCAACAACGTCATCGTGCTCGACCCCGCTACACTGGCCGAGGATGTATTGCTCACAGAGATTCCTGCCGAGAGTTTCACTTGGGCACCCACCGAGGACTTCCTCATCTACTATCCCAGTGAGAAGGGACAGGTCGAGCAAGGTCCGCTGAAGCGCATCGTGACACCGCGTGACCGTATCCCCGGATTCCGTGGACGTAGTTTCCTTGCCAAGTATGATATCAAGAAGGGTACTACCGAGCGCCTCACCTATGGTCACCACTCCACACGTTTGAACGACATCCGCAAGGATGGTGCGAAGATTCTCTTCAGCACCTATGCCGAGGATGTGACCACCCGTCCCTTTGGCAATTCGGCCTACTATCAACTCGACCTCAACACCTACGAGATCGATACCCTCGTGGCTGGCAGCGGCTTCGTTGACGGTGCTACCTACTCGCCCGACGGCACACAGGTGCTCTTCGTCGGAAGTGCTGAAGCCTTCGATGAAATCGGCAAGAATTGCGATGCGCCCATCGTGAACGGCTACGACAAGCAGGCCTTCATCATGGATCTCGCCACCCGTGAGGTGACCCCCATCACCAAGGACTTTGCCCCTTCGGTAAGCATGTTGCAGTGGAACGCAGCCGACAAGAACATCTACTTCACTACCGATGATAAGGATGAGGTGAACATCTACCGCTACAATACAGCGAAGAAGGCCTTCGAGCAACTGCCGTTGGAGATCTCCGTGACACAGCGTTTCTCATTGCCCTCACAGAATGCGACCATAGCAGCCTACTATGGTCAGGACGACCACACAGCAGGTGTAGGCTACCTCTTCGACATGAAGAAGATGCGCTCACGCCTCATCGCCGACCCCATGCAGCCTATCCTTGCAGATATTGAGTTGGGAGAGACACACGAGTGGAACTTCACCGCGTCAGATGGCACCACCATCCACGGCAAGTACTGCCTGCCTCCCTCCTTCGACCCCGAGAAGAAATATCCCCTCATCGTATACTACTACGGTGGTACCACACCTACCGTGAAGGGTATCAGCAACCCCTACTGTGCACAGTTGTTCGCTTCGCGCGACTATGTAGTGTATGTCATCCAGCCCAGCGGTACCATTGGCTACGGTCAGGAGTTTGCTGCACGCCACGTCAACGCATGGGGTAAGCGCACTGCCGACGACATCATCGAGGGTACCAAGCAGTTCTGCGAGGAGCATCCCTACGTAGATGCTGAGCGCATCGGCTGTCTGGGTGCATCGTATGGTGGATTCATGACTCAGTACCTGCAGACTCAAACCGATATCTTCGCTGCTGCCGTGTCACATGCCGGTATCAGCAACGTGACCAGTTACTGGGGCGAGGGCTACTGGGGCTACAGTTACAACGCTATCGCTGCTGCCGACAGTTATCCCTGGCAGAATCCCGACCTCTTCACCAAGCAGGGCTCGCTCTTCAATGCCGATAAGATCAACACTCCGCTGTTGCTCCTTCATGGCACTGTAGACACCAATGTGCCTATGGGTGAGAGTATCCAGCTCTTCAATGCATTGAAGATCCTGGGCAAGCCTGTCGAGTTTATCCAAGTAGAGGGTGAGGACCATTTTGTGGCCGATTATGCCAAGCGTGTGCTCTGGCACAATACCATTATGGCCTGGTTTGCCCGTTACCTGCAGGATAGCCCCGAGTGGTGGAACGACCTCTATCCCGAGCGTCATTTATAATATGCAATCAATGGCTGTAGGCTTATAGGACGACGTATGCAAAGGCAAACATCAACCCAACTATTCAAATATGAAGTCACCGGAGGGGTGTCGGAGTATCATGCGATATTACGCATCACCAATCCACGCCTCACCTATGCCGAACAGGTAGAACACTTGCTGGCCGCCTACGACACCTTGGTAAACGACGAATTGCAGAGTGCCGTGGCGGTGTTCAAGCGATTCTTCGTGAGTGATGCCGCCAATCAGGCCAACCACCTGCTGGCGACACAGATCGAGCAGACCGATTGTGCCTTGTCTATCGTCGAGCAGGCCCCGCTCGATGGTACCAAGATTGCCCTATGGGTATATCTGCAAAGTGGGGTACACACCCGTGTGCTTTCGCATGGTGACTACGAGGTGAGCCATGGTGGCTACCGCCACATCTGGAGCGGCTACAACTACAACAAGGCGTCGAAGTCAGAGTATCAGACGCGCCTTCTGCTCAACGACTATGCCATGCGCCTGGCCGAGCAGGGGTGCACATTGGCCGACAACTGCCTGCGCACCTGGTTCTTCGTGCAGAATGTCGATGTCAACTATGCCGGTGTGGTAAAGGCCCGCAATGAGGTGTTCCTCACCCAAGGGCTCACGGCCGAGACCCATTTCATTGCCAGCACGGGCATTGCGGGGCGTCATGCCGACCACGAGGTACTGGTACACATGGATGCCTATGCCGTTGCAGGTCTTCAGGAGGGTCAGGTGCATTACCTGTATGCCCCCACACATCTCAACCCTACCTATGAGTATGGTGTGAGTTTCGAGCGCGGCACCTATGTAGACTATGGCGACCGCCGTCAGGTGTTCATCTCGGGCACGGCCAGCATCAACAACCGTGGCGAGGTGGTGTATCCGGGCGACATACGCAAGCAGGCCGAGCGCATGTGGGAGAATGTCGAAGTGCTGTTGGCCGAGGCTGAATGTACCTACGAGCATGTCGGCCATCTGTTGGTCTACCTGCGCGACATTGCCGACTTCACGGTGGTGCAGGAGATGTTCGAAGAGCGCTTCCCCACCATCCCGAAGGTGTACTTGCAGGCACCTGTGTGCCGTCCCGGCTGGCTCATAGAGATGGAGTGCATGGCCGTCAAGACCATACACAACGACAAGTACCCAGCCTATTGATCTAGGGGCGACCAGCCTATACGGCGGGCAGACTGTTTCCGTTGATCTTGCGATAGAGGTCGAGGGCAAACACGTCGGTCATTCCGGACAGATAGTCAAACACAGCCTGAATCTTACCATAGAGCGTCGGTGCATGCATGTCGTACTGGCTGCTCACCCTGTCGATGAGCAGGCGCGAATAGGCCTTGTCGGGATGTGTGACCGCGTCGACCATCAGTTCGATGAGTGTGTTGATGATGCGGAAACCCGCCAACTCAATATCCAGCACGTCGCGTGAGCGGTATATCTTCTGCACAGCTACCTCGGAGCAGTGCTTGTAGGCATCGCGCAGCCTTTCGCTGGCGTGCTTGATGAGCGGTGCGTTGAATGTGCCATTGAGGATCTCCTCCTCGTGCCGCATGAACACGTCGGCACATTCATCGATGAGTATACCTATCACCTTCGATCTCAGGTAGGCAATCTGCTCATTATGGTCGGTCACCACGCTGAACACCTCCTGCAGATGCTTCCTCTTGTCCTCCTGGATGAACGGGATGAGCAGGGCTATCGTCTCATCGCGGGTAAGAATCTTCAGTTTGAAGGCATCCTCAATATCCATCATCTGGTAGCAGATGTCATCGGCGGCTTCCACGAGGAAGACGAGCGGGTGGCGGCAATACCTCAGCGGCTCTCCCTCCGCGCTGAGTCTGATGAGGCCCAACTCATCGGCGATGGTGCGGAAGGTGTCGGCCTCGGTGTGGAAGAAACCGAACTTAGGCTTTCCCCCGGCATAGTAGGAGGAGTAGGGATACTTGACGATGGATGCCAGCGTGGCATAGGTGAGTGCAAAGCCTCCCCGGCGGCGTCCGTTGAACTGGTGTGTGAGCAGGCGGAAGGCATTGGCATTACCTTCAAAGTGGATGATGTCGTTCCACTCCTCCTCGCTCATCAGCGCCCGCAGGCTTCCTCCCTTCCCTTCGGAGAAATAGGCCGATATGGCCCGCTCACCCGAGTGGCCAAAGGGCGGGTTGCCCAGGTCGTGTGCCAGGCAGGCTGCCGACACGATGTTGCCTATCTCGCCGATGGCCGAGTCACGCAACGCAGGATACCGCTCCTGCAGGGCACGGCTCACCTTGTTGCCCAGTGAGCGCCCCACGCACGACACCTCGAGGCTATGGGTCAGCCTATTGTGTACAAACACGCTTCCCGGCAAGGGAAATACCTGGGTCTTGTTCTGCAAGCGGCGGAAGGGGGCCGAGAATACCAGGCGGTCGTAGTCGCGCAGAAAGGCCGAACGGTCGTCAAATTCCTCCGTGTGGTACGACTCCATGCCCAATCGCTTGGATGAGATCAGTTTTCTCCAGTCCATCATATCAGCAAATACCTTAATTATATCTGCAAAAATACATCTTTTTTCGCATCGGTCGGGTATATATGGGCTATTTTTGTTACTTTTGCCCATTATAACAGATGCAGCGATGAACAGGTGGATCAGGAGAAAATGCAACTCCCATGGCTATGGAGTGCAAAGTCCGGGCGACTTCTATTTCGTGCAGCACGTGTTGCGCGAGACCTCTCCCTACTATGGCTATGCCCAGTTGGAGCAGGCCGGTAAGGTATTCAGCCGTGCGCTGCCCCACTATCCGTCCCGTGTCAACCGCCTCCTCTTCCGCTTGTCCAATCACGTGCATCCCCGCACCATCATCGAGGTGGGCACCGGCTCGGGCCTGTCGGCCTACACCCTGTCTCTGGGCTGTACCGGGGCACGATGCATCACCATCGGGCCGTGCGAGTGTCCCGCCCAGTTGGCCCATTCTCCCCACATAGACTACCGCAGCGGCGATGAAATGGCCACTTTTGACACCATACTCTCTACCTTGGGCAAGGTAGACCTGCTACACATCGGACACACCGCACATTACCGTGAGGTATTGGAGAAAGCGCTCCCCTACGTGGGTGACCACACACTCATCATCATCGGAGGGATACGTGACGACAAGACCAAGCACACCTGGTGGCAAGCGTTGATGGCCCGCCATACAGGCATCGCCTACGATGTGAAAGATGTAGGCCTGCTCTTCTTCAATACCAGCCGCCACAAGAACACCTATTGGGTCAAGTTGAAGGATTAACGCTATATAAGGAAAGATACCGTGATGAAAAAGAGTAAGATATATACCCGTGGAGGCGATGCCGGCACCACCTCACTCATCGGAGGAAGCCGGGTGAAGAAATGTAGCCTGCGCCTCGAGGCCTATGGCACCATCGACGAACTCAGTGCCCACCTGGGGCTGCTCAATGCCCATGTAGGCACCGATGACTTCATGCTTTGGATCCAATCCCGCCTGTTCGACCTGGGCACCCATCTGGCCATGCCATGCAGCGACAGCGGCCAACCCTCGCCCTGTGCCATCGGCGAGCAGGAGGTGGCAGTACTGGAGGGCCGCATCGATGAGTTGGATGCCACACTCCCCGCACTCCACACCTTCGTCCTTCCCGGAGGCTCTGCCAGTGCCGCCCAATGCCACGTGTGCCGCACCGTATGCCGTCGTGCCGAACGCCTCATCATAGCCCTTGCCGACGAGGCCCCCGTGCACCCCGCCGCCATCGCATTCGTCAACCGCCTGTCCGATTTCCTATTCGTCTATGCACGCCATCTGAACAAAATAGAGGGTGCAGACGAAATTTTGTGGAAGAAATAGAATAATCTGTTTGTTTTTAAGAAAAAAATTATACTTTTGCAGCCTCATTCAAAGAGCAAATAATAATAAACAAAACAACAACAAAGACTAATATGTACTGGACACTTGAATTGGCATCAAAATTGGAGGATGCACCATGGCCCGCAACCAAGGAAGAGTTGATCGACTATGCTATCCGTTCGGGCTCACCCTTGGAGGTAATCGAGAACCTGCAGGAAATCGAAGACGAAGGCGATATCTACGAGAGCATCGAGGACATCTGGCCCGACTATCCTAGCAAGGAAGATTTCTTTTTTGACGAGGAGGAGTATTGATTCTCAACACTGCTTATCAATCGACTAGCATCACAAATGGGTGACCCGTGGGTCACCCATTTGTCGTTTCTGTACATTGGGTTGCTCAGAGGGAGCAAGAGGAAGCGGGCAATTTCTTGAATCTATATTTCCCTATCTCCGCGTTTATGCGTATCTTAGCAACATGAAACATCGAGTAGCGCTATACTTACTCCTCGTAGCCACCCTCTGCATGGGATGTGGCGGAAGCCTCAGTATGCGCCAACTAGAGCAATTGGAGGCACGGATGAACGATGCGCCGGACTCGGTGCTCACCGTGCTTACCGCTACCGACATGCCGCGCTGGGGCGAGCGTCGTGCGCTGTATGCCCTGCTGCGCACACAAGCCGACTACAAGTGTTTCGTACCCATCACCTCGGACAGCCTCATCCGCTATGCCACCGACTACTATGATGGCAATCGCAAGAGCTACCGTGCAGCCATGGCCCACTACTCCTTGGGATGTGTATACTCCGAGCTGAAGGACGATGCTGCTGCCATCGAAGCTTACCTACGGGCTCAGAGCCTTTTTCCCGATACTACGGTACGCTACTATCGATTATGCTATCAGAACTTGGGACACCATTACTTAAAGAAGAATATGGCTGATGAGGCATTAACAGCATACACGCTTTACCATAATTCTGCAGAAGGCAACGAACAATTATGTGCAAGTATTGGCTTGGCACAATCTTATATTCACAAAGGACATTCGAAAGAAGCTGGTAAAATTTTAAAGGATTTACTCCTTTATCCCGATAACATTGCTGCAAAAGAACTTAAAATTATTCTCTTCGAGTTGGGAAAGATTGAGTATGCATTTAATAGGGATTACACCAAAGCCGAAGAATATTTTGACCAGCTTATCGCATTGTACAACGAAAGTGAAGTAGCTGCTGCCTATTGGTTCAAAGGTGATATCGCTGAAACACGCGGAGACACGGAATCAGCCATACAATATTATAAAAGAGCTATGGCAGATGAAAACAACACCTATCTCCTCTATAATTGTGCCCGTAGCTTACAATATCTATCCATGGACTCCATTAAGCAGCCCGAGCTATACAATTATGTAAAGCTCTTCGAGCAGATGGGCGATTCCATCCACCGCATTGAGCGCCGTACCGAGATTGACGAGATACACACCGCCCACGCCATGGAGCTGCATCAGCGTGAACTATCGGAGAAGCACAAAAGATTCATGTACATCGTCACATTGCTGCTCGTATGCCTACTGGCAACTATAGCTATCGGCGTGCTCCTTGTCGAGCGTCGTCGCAAGCAGCACTACTTCCATCTGCAACAAGAACTGCAGCGCAACCAGGCCAAGGTGTACAAGATGTACGAGTCCATCGAGGAGAAGCGCGACAATGGAGCACTCATGCGCGAGCAGGTGCTTACGCTCTATCGCGCCAACCTGAGCGGTAGTATCGATCTTTTCCATCGTGAGAGTTGGCACAGACGACTGCAGCAACTCAGCGAGCTGCGCAGCAAGGACGTTCCCTCATTCACCATCAAGGAGCGTGAGCAATTGGCCGAGGTGCTCGAGCGCTGCTTCATCACCGTCATCACCAACCTGCGCGACGAGGCAGCAAAACAAGACGGACGACTCAGTGCCGAAGACATCCACCTCTGCCTGCTGCTCTCGCTCGGATATTCCATCGGTGTCATCCGCGAATGCCAAGCCGCAGCAAGCGATGATGTCATCCGCAAGCGCAGAGTTCGACTCTCAGGCAAGCTACCCGAAGACCTCTTACAAGCAATCCAAAAACCAGCCACAAACACCTAATATTCAAATATTTACCACCACCCCCCCCATTTTCAAGACAAAAAGTAAGGACAATAAAATGTCTTGTTTTTGTCTTGCTCTTTTTTCGTCTGATACGCTGCATTGGGTCTACCTTTGCAGCGTTTTTTATAATCATTAAAATTAAATTCTGTATGAAAAAAGTTATTATGTTTGCTGCGCTGCTCTGTTGCGCATTGTCGGGTTTTGCCGAGAAGAAACCTATTAGAATAGAGATAGATGAACGGCCTCTTGAACGTACCGAAATTCAATTACCCACCGTCTCTATTGAGGAGAACCTATTGACCATTGAGTTCCCCTCAAGCACCACCTTCAGCGTGTCTATTGTGAGCAATGCCGGTGAAATGGTATACTCCGGTACATACAGTGCAGAAATGGCGATCCTCACCTTGAGCAATCTTTCTGCAGGCGAGTACACCTTGGTTATCAAGGATGGAAGCCATGCCTATAGTGGTGAGTTTGATGTAGAATGATAGACATAAAAAAGGATATATGATGAAAAAGAAATTTATTTTGGCTATCTTTGGCATTAGTTTGCTATTTACGGCATGCCAAGAAGAAACGTATTTCAACGAGTATTGTGGGGATGACAGCAGTTCGTCTATACTGACCGAAACGATGAAACTGATAGGTGACAACTACGACCATGTGACCTTACCTGACTTAGGGAAAACCTTGGGTGGAAACACTGCTACCCGTGGACGTGGCAGCAAGAAGCACTCCATGTCTTTGGAGGATGAGGATTTCACCTTCGACTGGAACAATGCAGAAATCATCAGTAGCAGTAAGGCTGAAGCCGCCATCGTGTCTGTGAAGCAAAACAAGGAGATAGCTTTACAGAGCGTAGTGGCGAAAGGGAATCTCCATCGCGAAGAGACCACACCGTTACACTCCATCCTCTATGTACGCAAGTTTCTCAATGACGGGAAATCGTATGCCCATATCCTCTCCTTTGCGCCAGACAGAGACTATGCCAACGCTTGCGAAGAGCGGGGCGAAGAGATGCAGCTATACCCCAATCCACAAGGGAGCAACTATAGCGGTATACTCTTTGTTTCCAACATTTACGGCGAGATTTCCCACGGCATACGTTATGAGAATGGCCGCATGTGCCACTACATCCTGCCCCGTTCGGAGAAGAACAGGGATTTCATAGAGAAGTACAGAAGTGAGCACTCCGAGTGTCACGGCACCGAACATTGCGACTCAGCGCATACACACACGAAAATGAGCATGAGTTTCATTACCGTCAGCGGCGCCACTCGCAGTACCTATTCCACCCGTAGCGAGTACACTGGTGGTGGCAGCAGCGGTGGCAGTGGTTACACTTGCAGCTTCTGCGGAAAAGATGTTTATGATTGTACTTGCGTAGAGATTGTGGCCTGTGGCGTATGCAAGAAGGACCCCTGTGTATGTTATGAAAACATGGAACCGGAAGAGGAGGAAAGATGTGTTTATTGTGGATTCCTGAAAGAATACTGTCAATGCTATAATGATTCTTGGCAAGATGATTATGGTAACTCGCATGGGCCTAATCCAGGAAATCCCTATCCCAATAATCCTGGCAATAACTCGGGAGGGAATTCGGGGAATGATGGAAACACTAATTCTAAGCCGAGTGAAGATGTACTATTGTTAGGCAAAATAAGTTCCACGATAACTGGTGCAAATATTGATAGACTGAATTCTGCATTAGCAAGTTTTAAAATAAATCCTTTTTGTGCAAAGATTTATGCACTGCTATCGGCTGAGGATATAAACCCTGATGTCACGTTTTCTATTGAACAGCATTATGATAAAGATAACAACAAGATCGAAGCAGGCTTTATGCCAGAATACAATAAGATTGTATTCTTCAATGGCACTTATATCGATTATGAGCACATATTGGAAGAGCTGATACACGCGACTCAATTCCATTGTTTTGACAGTGAGAAATTCACAAATTCAAAAGGCAATATCGAGTTAGAAGCTAAAATGACTAAAGATCTTATCCGTCATTTAACCTATGGGTGTTGTGATACCTACTTGACGAGTTTTTACGACATAAATAGCGAATTAATGAAGGAGTATACTGAATGGTTATATTATGGAGATAATACTGAAAATAAAGAAAACCCTGAAAAGCGTAAGCCTAAAGATTATAGCAATTATGATTCTTGGTATCAGAAATTATTGCCAGACTTTAATTATCCAGGAGTAACTGTAAATATGAAAGATACTACCCATCCTTTTTTAGATGAGTTTTATAAAGAAATAAAAGACATAAAAATAGAAGACAATGAAGACAATTAGTTTTGTATTAATGACTGTAGCATTGATTTTCTCATTTGAAATGAAAGCTCAATGCTCATATGAAAAATCCGGGAATCTTTTTGAGTTACGATATACTCCAACGTCAAAAGAATCTAAAGGTAACCTTATGAAATTCAAAACAGGTGACCCAAACTATGAATATCTACAAGCAGAAGTATACAATCAACTTGTGCTATGCAACTATCAAAAACAACTATCTGATGCTTTTGCGGATGTATTGCCTATTGAATTGCGAAAATCGATGAAGAATTTGAAGATTTTCATGCGTTTCAAAATGGATGTTTCTGGCAATATTCATGACATAAGTTTTACATCTAAAGAGGATTTTCAGCACATAATTACCAAAGAATGGTTGGAAATGATAGTAAACACCATACAATCAATAAATGTATCAATAACAGTAGATGAAACAAAAATAGAGTCGTATTATAAGGATAAGGAAGGTTTGTTTTGGGTTCATTTCACCTTTCCACCTTATTATTGGAAATAACAGAAATAATACTCCAATAATATCTATAATTGTTTAATATCCGCAATATGCCCACCCTCTTCACAACCCAACAGTCATCAGCAAGTACAGCGATAATTCGTTCTCTTGTGAAGGGGGCTATTGCCTTTGCTTGCCTGCAAGCCACTATCGTCTATTTGCAGATGATAGGGCTTGCATCCTCCAACCACGACACGTTTGCCGTGACTGGAACGTTCGGCAATCCAGCTCCTGTTGGAGGATTCTTGGCTATCTGTGCATCCTTGGCATTGCATCAGAGCTTCTATTCCACCAAGCGTTGCCCGTGGGTCGCCATTACCTGCTACCTATTGGTAGCCTGTGCACTGACCGACTCGCGGGCAGCTCTGTTGGGATTCATCGTAGCTATGGTGGTAGTCTTGCTTGTGAGGTTTCGCATCCCGAGCAAGCGGCTCAAGTATTCAATCTTTATCGGGCTTCCCATTGTGGGTGTCTTGTTGGTTGCGGGCATGTATCTCTATCGCCCACAATCGGCCGACGGGAGGTTGCTTATCTGGAAGATATGCGTTAAACATATCATTGCCGAGAAACCATTGTTTGGACATGGCATGGGCAACTTTCACCGCGAGTATATGCCGGCGCAGGCTACGTACTTTGCATCGGGTCGTGCTACAGAGGCTGAGATGTTGCTTGCATCAGACAATACACATGCATTCAACGAGTTTATACGCATTGCGTGCGAATATGGTATAATGGGAGTATTGCTGAGTGTTCTTCTTTTGTTTGTCATCATCTATAGTGGTGTCAATGAGTTTACCTCGCTGCGCGGTGGGGCTGTCGTAGCATTGGTGTGCGGCATCGTCTTTGCCTGTTTCTCCTATCCCTCCGATGTGCCGTTGCTTTGCCTGTTGTATACTGTATTGATAATCTGTGCCCTGCCACCGCTACCATTCGATAGGCGTAAACGGCATATATTGTATATTGGTATCAGCATCGTTGCCATCGTCCTTATTACCAGCAGCGCATCGCATGGTATTCGCTATCATCGTATGGAGAAAGCCTTGTCGAAACTCTTGGTCAGCGATGACAAGGACAACAAGGCATATATCAAGAATGAGATCATAAACATTGCCGACAATGAGCGCATCCTCTCCCAATATGCCTACACATTATGTAAGAAAGGCCAATACAGGGATGCCATCCCTATACTGGAACGGAGCATATCACTGTTTCCTACGGCTGCAAAGGTGCTGGACTTGGGCGATGCCTACAAGGAAACCGAGCAATACGACAAGGCTGCCGAATGTTACGGAACGGCTGCCAATATGCTCCCTGCATATATCACTCCACCCTACAAGTTCTTTTCGTTGTACGAAGAACTGGGCATGAGCGATAGGGCACTCGAATATGCCGAACATATAGACACAATGAAGGTAAAGGTAGCGAACAAGCGAACCGAGAATATAAAAAAAGAGATATCGATGTTTGTACTAGCTAACCCACAATCTTATAGGTAACAACAAAAACATGAAGATTAAGTGCACAATCATTATCACCCTCATCGCAACGGCAGCCATAGTCACATTCCTCCTCGTATACCACGCCTCGCACAGCACCGATGAGATGGTGCGCCGCCGTGCGGTGATAGCTTACTACCACTTCATGCGCTGCAGTGCCGAGAGACGCGAGGCGGCACGCTACCTCCTTGACAATATGCCCTATCACTATGGCTATGGCGTGACAGTACACGACAGCAAGGAGGTGAAGCGCTGGGCAAAGGAGACTACAGAGACCTTGCGCAACCTGCTGGATGAGTATGGGCTATATCAGATTCCCAGCGACACCATCCGCTCCCTCTGTGACGAGCGTCGTGCCGACAGCCTCGCCATGCAACGCATCGACAAAGAAGTGAGGTCGGAATTCATCCCTGTCACGGACGGCAGCCAAGTGACGACCGCTTTCCTCATCCGCCACATCAACCATGCTTTCAAGGTGTGGCGCACATTACCATTTGCCAAGGATCTCACCTTCGATGAGTTCAAGGAATATATACTACCCTACAAGGCATTCAATGGCTATGGTTTCTTAGAGTCGGCCGATACCTATGCACACCTGTTCGAAGGGTTGATTGATGTGGATTCTATCAATAGCCGGGAAGATTGCATCCGTGCCTATAATTATGTATTGCGCACGTTGCGCGACCTCACCGGACATAAGGAGTGCGAGGGCCGCAAAGGACTCTACGACCTCTTCTTCAGCCGTGCTCATGCCTGTGATGATCTGGCTGCGTATGCCTGCTGTATATTACGTTCAATGGGGGTGCCTGTTACCGTGGAGCATACCGTAGGCTATCGCTCTTTCACGGGCATGCACTATTTCTGCTCGCTCTACGATGCCGACAGCAAGGACTGGGAGACCTATAACCCTGAAGCCTCAGACCCTACGTTATATTGGGACGAAGAAGAGAACCTTAACATCTATCGCAACACCTACGGAGCACAACGGGATACACCCTACTTCCTCCATGCCGAGGGTGAGCATGTGCCCGACGAACTTTCCAATCCCTGCATGATAGATGTGACAGAGCATGTGAAGCCTATTCATTCGGTGACGTTACCTATCCACGGCTATGGAGAGAGCAACCTTGCCTACCTCGCCACCTTCAACCGCGCCATGCCCGATGCACTGCTGCATACGACATGGGGTGTCATCGACAAGGAGTATAGTATGGTTACTTTCGAACATGCAATGCCTCATGTACTCTACTTCCCCGTGTACTATCGCGGCACAACGATGGAGTTTTTCGGCACCCCGTTCTACCTTGACGAGAGAGGCTGCATGAACTACCTACCCCATGTGGATAGCGACAGTGAAGGGACAATGGAGGTAAGCCTCACGCGCAAGTACCCCCGCAAGAAGAACATGATAAAGGCTGCCGAGGAATTGGTGGGCAGTGTGTTTATCGGCAGTAACGACCGCAACATGAGACAGGTCGACACGCTCTACCGCATTACTACCGCTCCCGACCCTGCATTTATGGAGTATCGCTTCGCCCATCCCAAGGCATATCAGATATACCGCTTCGATGCCTCTCCAGCTTCGGGAAAGGCACACATCGCCATGCTCGAATGGGTGACC